>JAJBTS010000076.1 GCA_020860885.1 Bacteroidales bacterium | reverse complement strand
GTAATAAATAGTGATTATCAAAAATTTCAAAAGGAAGTTATGGATTATCAGCAAAAACGCCAGAACAACGCTTTTCTCAGTCAGGAGAGAATTATCCAGGAGGAAACAAGGCTGGAAAGAATGCAGCAGGATTTAGAAAAGAAAACCGCTCAGATAGATCAGGAATTAGCTCTTGAACAAAGGATTATGCAACAGCAATTATCGGATTCGCTGGCTGCCGGCATTCTCGAGTTTAACACTCCTCAAAAATATCAGATGATTTTAACTAAAGCAGGAAACTCTATGGTGCTTTATGCCGATGAACATTACAACATTACCAATTATGTAATTGAATTCCTCAATAAACGATTCAAAACGGAAAATTAATTTATTTACTAAGAAGAATAAAAAGGGTGTTAGAATAACAAATCTAATGCCCTTTCATTTATATGGACATCCGAATTGTTATTCCCTGCTACAACGAACCCCATGTGCTATTAACTCTGAAAAGTCTTTCTGATTGTGAGAGGAATAATTTTCAGGTTGAAATAATAATTGTTGTCAACTCTTATTCTATTTCATCTGTTGAAATAAAAGAATTTAACAGGGAAACTTATGCCCGATTGAACGATTATGCCCTTCAAAATAATACTTCCGGGTTTATTCTTCATCCTCTTTTATATGAAGATCTACCCGGACATCAGACGGGAGCCGGGCTTCCCCGTAAGATTGGGATGGACCTGGCGGTCAAAAATTTCTATGAAGAAGGGAATAACCAGGGAATAATCGTTAGTCTGGATGCAGATTGTACAGTAGATCCCAACTATTTATCAACCATCTATTCATCGTTCAGAAAATTGCATCTTAAATCAGCAACCCTTGAGTTCCATCATGCAGTGGAACACCTGGCAGAAAACGATAAAATACGACAGGCTACTGAAGTTTACGAAGAATATTTAAGGTATTACCGGGCTGCACTTGAATACACAGGATATCCTTACGCTTACTATACTATTGGTTCTGCTTTTGCTGTAACTGCTGAAACTTACAGGCAAGCAGGGGGTATGGGTAAACAACAAGCCGGTGAAGATTTTTATTTCCTGCAAAAAGTATTTCCTTTAGGTAAAACCCTATTTATAGATTCTACAAAAGTTTATCCTGCTGCCCGAACTTCCGATCGTGTACCTTTCGGAACAGGACCTGCTATCGAAGCGATGATCCGGAAGAATGATATTCGCAAATTATCTTACCAGGTAAGAGCTTTTGAAGAAATTAAAGTTCTGTTTGATTCTATCGATTCTTATTTCAAAAAAGAAAATCCTGAAATTCTAAAGAAAAGCCGAGCCTTACCCAAACACCTGTTCCTTTTTTTACAAGAGGATAACTTTTTTGAAAAGTTAAAAGAAATAAACCTGCATACGGCTACAATCTCCTCCTTTAGGAAACGGTTTTTCAATTACTTTAATGCATTTAAAATATTGAAATATTTGAATTATGTTCATCCTTCTCCTTATATGCTTACTGATGTCAGGGAGCAATACCGGCAATTGCGTTTGATACAAAATGCAAATTAATCCGGTTATCTCTTTCTTTTTCTGAAGAAACAGTAAAACAACACTCCTGAAGATGCTATATGAGCAAGAGAAGTAGACACACTGGCTCCAACTATAAAATATTGAGGAATGAGCCAGAAAGATAAAATAACAGTTACCACAACTCCAATAACTGATTTTAGTATTAATATGCGAACCTTACCGAAAGCAGAAAAATAATGTCCGTAAACATTCGATACAGCTACGGCTAAAATACCAGGACTCATCCATATCATAATGGTTTTTACTCCCGCAAATTCATTTCCGAAAATGAGTGCGAAAAGATTATCAGGAATAAAGAATACAATTAAAAGAGCTATAATTGTAAAATAGAGACTTATCTTAGACGCATTCAGTGTTTCTTTCCAGGAAACGGCCATATCATTATCCTCCAGCATTTTTGAATATTGAACCATTGAGATACTCCGACTGATGATCCATAGTGATTCCGTTAAGGTAACCCCAATAGAAAAAACTCCAACAGAAGCAGTTCCGGCAAACCATTGAAGGAAATAATAAGGCAATCTATAATTAAGAAATTGAAAAAGGCTACTAAGTTCTACCTGAAAACCGAATTTAAAGGTATCTTTAAAAACACTTGTATCCCACTCCGCTTTTACCTTATTACCCAGGCGGTAAGATAAAATCCGGACAAAAAGAACAAGGATTAATAATGAAATAAGTTGTCCGTAAAAATAAGCATTTATATTTGGAATAATTGTGTAATACAGTCCCAGCATACATACAAGGTGCAGCAAAGGTTGTAAAATACTTGCAAGATTATACCAGGCTATTTTTTGTGAAGCAATAAAAAAATAAAAGTGAAATGTAAGAAATCCCAAGAGTACCGAAATAAAGAAAAGGAAAAAGGACAGAGATTCTCCTTCCAATAAAAAGGAAATAAAAACACCTATAAAAGATACAAGTAGTATCCATAAAGTAGCATGAGTATAAAGCCTGGGAAACCCTACTTTACTTAAATAATAGGAAACACTACTCCCTGAGAAGATACTGGAAACAATGAGAATAAAATTTACATTAGCAGCAAACAAGGCGATAAAGCCTCTACCTTCCGCTCCGAAAAAACGCGTAGTAAATACAACCATTCCAAAACTTAGAAGCAGGATGAGTGATTTTCCAAAAACGGTGGATAACATATTTTTCTTTACCTCACGAGCATCCATTTCCTAAAATAAATTGAATGAAACCTTCTTCAATACTTTGCCAATTGTATTTTTGTTCGGCCAATTCTCTTGCCCTGTTGCATTGAGCTTTATAATAATCCGGATTTTCGAGATAATAGCCTATCCGGGAAGCAATTCCTTCGGCATCCTTCGGATCTGTTAAAACACCGATCTGGTCTATTTCCGGTACAGCTTTCTTTATAGCCTGTAGATCCGAATATATTACCGGACGTCCTGCTGCCATATAGTAAAAAAGTTTAATAGGAAGACAGCGGGTATTTTCTATATCTATGGCTCTTAAATCAAAAAAGAAATCCGCTTTCCCTATTTCTTCACAAAAGGGTAAGAAAGGAAGAAAAGGTTTTTTATTTATTTTTAATCCTGGATGAGATGGATATATAGGAAGATTATCGGAAGATATAAGTTGTAAAGTAAAATTCACATCAGGATATTTTTCCACACAACCCATAACCACTTTCAGAACACTATAAAACCCTTTTTCCTGGGTTAAACTTCCAGCATAGAAGAAAACACATTCTTTTGAGATATCCTTTACCGGGTATACCTTTATGAGATTAGGATCAGCATAATAAGGTAAATAAATATATTTCTTCCATGGAAAGAATATACGGAAAGGGGTACCTTTATCGCATTCTCCGAAAATAAATCCATCCACAAACCAGGAGGTGTAATAAGAAAGAAAAACCAAAGCCGGTATTTTAATACATTTCTTAATAAATGATATACCTCTTAAATTTTTTTTCGAAGGATACCATTCTGTTATATCGTAAATAATACGGGGGGGATTTACTTTTATTATACGCTTATACTTCTTCGCCGAGAGGATAGCAATAGGATTATCACAGATGATTACATCCGGTTGGATGGTTTTAAGAAAGGAAAAGATTCTTTTAATAACTTCTTTCTTGTTTAAATTTATATCATCGAAAGTGTATGTATTCGGCAGCTCGGAATTCTCTACCCGTGTAGATATAATATGAATCTGAGAGCCTGTTTTTTTTAAGCTTTCAGCCTCCTGATACCAGACACGTTCATCATGGGGCGGATGAACAACCAAGACAAAGGCTATTCTCATACAGATAGTCGAATTCTATTTTTACAAATATACTATAAATTTGTTTGCGAAAGGTATAAAAAAAGAAGAAGCTACCTCTATTGAGGTAACTTCTCTTACTATATAGACTTATATTGTTAATTACAATTGAGGTCCTGAAGCGATCAATGCTTTTGCATCATCGTTATCACAATATTGTTCAAAGTTTTTGATGTATTTAGCAGCTAATGATTTAGCTTTTTCTTCCCATTCTGAAACATTTGAATAAGTATCGCGAGGATCCAGAATATTAGAAACACCTTCTAATTTAGTAGGAACTGTCAAGTTCAAAATTGGAATATGTTTTGTATCTGCTTTTTCAATAGAACCATCAATGATAGCGTCGATGATAGCACGGGTATCTTTCAAAGAGATACGTTTTCCTGTTCCGTTCCATCCTGTATTTACTAAATAAGCTTTAGCGTTGTGTTCTTTCATTTTACCAACTAAAGTTTTAGCATACATAGTCGGATGCAATGTTAAGAAAGCCTCGCCAAACGCAGGAGAGAAAGAAGGAACCGGTTCTGTGATACCACGTTCCGTACCCGCTAATTTAGAAGTATAGCCACATAAGAAGTGATATTGAGCCTGGTTTTCATCTAAAATAGATACCGGAGGAAGTACTCCGAATGCATCGGCAGAAAGATAAACGATTTTGCTTGCGTGTCCTGCTCTTGAAGGAAGAACGATCTTATTGATCAGATAAATAGGATAAGAAACACGAGTGTTTTCTGTTTTTGAAGCTTCTTTAGAATAGTCAGGAGTACCATCTTCTTTAACGGTAACATTTTCCAATAAAGCATCACGACGAATAGCTCTCCAGATATCAGGCTCATTCTCTTTGCTCAAGTCAATAACTTTTGCATAGCAACCACCTTCGTAGTTAAATACACCGTTGTCGTCCCAACCGTGTTCATCATCACCGATAAGATAACGTTTTGGGTCTGCAGAAAGAGTAGTTTTACCTGTTCCTGACAAACCGAAGAATACAGCAACATCACCATCTTTACCTACGTTAGCAGAACAGTGCATAGAAGCAATACCACGTAATGGCAGATAATAGTTTTGCATTGCAAACATACCTTTTTTCATTTCGCCACCATACCAGGTACCACCGATGATCTGTTCTTTTTCAGTCAGGTTGAACATTACATATACTTCAGAGTTCAGACCTTGTTCTTTCCATTGAGGATTCGTTGTTTTCGATCCGTTGAATACTACAAAATCAGGTTCACCATAGTTTGCCAATTCATAATGAGAAGGACGGATGAACATATTTGTAACGAAGTGAGCTTGCCACGCAACCTCTACGATGAAACGAACTTTCATGCGAGTATCTTCGTTGGTTCCGCAGTATGTATCAACTACATATAATTTTTTAGCAGAATTAAGTTGTTTAAGAGTCAAAGCTTTACAGTGATCCCAAACGTCTTTTCCAACTGGTTTATTGATGTTTCCATCCCACCAGATAGTATCTTCTGTAACAGAATCTTTAACAATATAACGATCTTTGGGGGAACGTCCTGTAAATTTCCCTGTATCAACAGCTACAGCACCTGTATTCGTCTCAACTCCTTTTTCAAAACCCTCGTTTGCAGGGTCCATTTCAGCAACATAAAGCTCTTGGTAAGAAGGATTATGAACAACTTCAATGCCGCTGTTAATACCATACTTGCTTAAATCTAATTTTGCCATTTTCAAACAAATTTAATTAATTGACCTATTTTATAT
>JAJBTS010000216.1 GCA_020860885.1 Bacteroidales bacterium | reverse complement strand
ATCCAAAATTAGCAGAATTCTGTCCTGATTTGGAATCGCGCATAAAACTCATTAACAGATAGTTTCATCTAATTTTGTAAAAAAAAAAATGAGTTTATGAAAAGTACATTTAAGATTTAGCACAATCTACTGAACAATAGATTTTAAAGAAAGGAAAATCAACAATAGGTAACGATATAGAAACGAGCGAACTGCTTCAGTCTGCTTTAGTTTACCATTGTTTCAAATAACTCGTGTGCAAAGATAGGAATTAATTTTAGGTATATCAAAATCGAAGTTTATTCTTCTGATTTATCTGTGGTTTTACTAATAAATTCTTCCTTGTGCTTATCTCCCCACTCCCTTAGTTTGTCTAAAATTGGAATTAACTCTTTTCCTGCATCGGTCAGATAATATTCCACCTTCAATGGCAGAACAGGATATACTTTCTTTTCTAATATACCCATTTTTTCGAGTTCTCCTAACTGTTTAGTTAAAACTCTCTTTGGAGCAACACTAATAGTACGATGTAAGTCGCACGGTCTTACAACGTCATTACTGATTTCTCCGATCAGCCAAGCATTCCAACTGACTGATAAAATATCAATCGCAATACGAACAGAACAGTCGGAATAATCCATCGGATTCTTCTTTACATACATAAAATTCTTTGTTTTTTTCAGGCTACAAAGATAATCAATTCTCTGTCAAATAGCGATAAATTTATCACCCAATGAAAGATTTATCACTTATTGTTCAGATAATTAGAAGGTTTTACATTTGCATAAAAATAGAGGAAGAATATGAGAGAACAGAGAATCATTGTTAAAGGAGGAAGAGAGAATAATCTTAAGAATGTATCAGTAGAACTACCCAAAAAGAAGATTACTGTGTTTACTGGAGTGTCAGGTTCAGGTAAATCATCATTGGTTTTTGATACAATAGCAGCCGAATCACAAAGACTGCTGAATGAAACATATGACAGCTTTATCCGCTATAGATTACAACAATATGGGAAACCGGATGTGGATAGTATGGAAAATTTATCCGTTGCTATTATTATCAACCAGAAAAGAATTGAGGGTAATGCTCGTTCGACCGTAGGCACTATAACGGATATATATTCGTTGCTTCGAGTATTATTTTCTCGAATAGGAAAACCATATGTCGGACATTCGACTGATTTTTCATTTAATAACCCGCAAGGTATGTGTTCGTGCTGTGAAGGACTAGGGAAAGTTAGCATAGTTGATTTAGACGAATTAATAGATAAAAACAAGTCATTAAACGAAGGAGCGATAAAATTTCCATCTTTTGAAGTAGGCGGATGGCGTTGGACTCGTTATGTATATTCGGGTTTGTTCGAAAACGATAAGAAGATAAAGGATTACAGCCCCGACGAATGGCACAACCTTATATATGCAGATGGTATTAAATTGAAGAATCCAGACCCTCAATTTCCTAAAACATCAATATATGAGGGGATACTACCTCGTTTTGAACGTTCATTTTTCAAAAAGGAATCAAGTATGGTTTCTGGAAAAAATGGAGTGAGGTATAAAGAAGTTGTAAAACAAGATACTTGTCCTGAATGTAACGGCACACGCCTAAATCCAAAAGTTTTAACTTGTAATATTGACAATAAAAATATTGCTGATTGCTGTAATATGCAGATTGATGAACTGCTTGAATTTATCTCTGCTATACACGAAGATTCAGTTACCCCGTTATTGAATACACTAAAGAAAAACCTTGAAAATTTGCTTGCAATCGGATTAGGGTATTTGACTTTGAGTAGGGAAACATCATCTTTATCCGGCGGGGAATCACAACGGGTAAAACTGGTTCGTCATATAGGTAGTAGCTTGACAGACCTCACATATATATTCGATGAGCCTAGTATTGGGCTACATCCGAATGATGTACTGCGATTAAACAAGCTATTACTCGAACTCCGAGATAAAGGCAACACAATCTTAATCGTAGAACACGATCCGGATGTAATCGCCATTGCAGACCATATCGTTGATATGGGAATAGGAGCAGGAATAGACGGCGGAAATATCATTTATGAAGGTAATATTGAAGGTTTATTGGAATCAGGTACACTTACCGGAAATTATTTAAAGTGCGAAAACTAACTAAAGTCACAGCACCGAGAGAGTATAGCTTACCTAACATTAAATAGCGTATCGTTCCATAATCTGAAAAACGTATCAGTACAAGTTCCCCAAAACGTTTTAACTGTCATTACAGGGGGTACGAGCTGGGGGAAAAATGCCTTGAAATTAGCTTACCTACAAAAGGCACTATCTCTTGTCAATGCTGAATTAGAACTACTAAACCTCAAAATTCGGTATCCTGAACAGTTTTACCAAGCTAATCAACCTACATTCCAATCCGACCTGTATATTCTCCTAAGTCAAAGGACTTGGGGATTGTTGCTTTAGGAGAAATTGTAATAGCCCTTTTCTTTTCAAAGAAGGTATTTCAAAGGAATGGAAAACCTGCACATTTAAATCAAATTGCAGATGCTTTTGAAAAGGTGTTTAATTGTAGTTTCGGCAGTATTTACGACCAACAAGAAGGGTTTTCAACCGTAAACCGTTCAACCAAACAAAAGTACTTGACTTCTTACGTAACCTTATAATCCGAAGGATAAAAAAAACAGAAATAAACAAGATGAAAAATAACCGTTTAGTAACAGTCTAAATAAAAGGCTATTATCAGAAACTATCAGGGGAGTAGTTACCGACTCCCCTATTTTTGCTGCATTGTTCTTCCGTCCTTTACTTCGTCAATTCATTTAAAATAAAAAGTATTAATTTGAAAAACGAAGCAAATGTATATCAATAACGAAAATTTTGAAAAATGGATGCAGCAGCTATATAAGAAACTAAGTGAAATTGGTCAGGACTTAAAATCCTTGATAAACACCAAAGAAGTATTTAGCGAGGATGAAACGGACTTCGGATTGTCTGTAAATTATCATCTCATATCTAAGTAACCAAACGTGGCTAATTAGATGACTTACTTCATTTCTCCATATGCCTTCTCAGCAGAGCAAAACTGATTACTGCCGTAAACAACTCCGCCACAGCCACCGTCATCCAAATACCATTTGTTCCGAAAATAAGAGGCAATATCGTGATGCCGATTACAATAAATATCAAGCCTCTACATGCAGAAATAACTAATGACCATTTCGCATTATCAAGGGCTGTAAAGAAACTAGCACTTGAAATATTAAAACCGTTCAGCAGAAAAGCAAATCCCATTATCCGTGAGCCGTGAACTGCCATATCAATAACATCTTGCGAAGAATCATCTAAAAATATAGAGAGGGCATATTCTCCCAAGCTCCATAGAAAAACAAGAAAAACGACTCCAATTATAAAATTAGTTCGGAGTACGACCTTTAGCGACTGCCGGACACGCTGCCATAAATTCGCACCATAATTGAAGCTGATAACCGGAATCGCGCCATCAGATATACCCAGAAGAATACTTGTTCCGATAAAAATAATATAGTTTGTAACTGCAAAAGCAGCTACACCTTCTTTTCCGGCATACTTTAAGAAAGTCAGGTTAAAAAGCATAACAGTAACATTCATCGCTATTTCGGTCAAACCTTCGGACGAGCCGTTGTAAAACATTCTACCTAAAGAATGCCAACTGAATTTACCCCGTATTTTTTTCAAAGTCGGATGCGATCTAAGGCTCTTGAAAACTACGAAAAGTGAAAGGAGGCAACCTACCGAGATAGATACCCCCGTTGCCAGACCTACGCCGAACGTACCCAAGTCGAACTGGGTAACGAATAGAATACTCAGCACGATATTCAGTAAGATAGACATAATTATCACATTCATCGCAAAACGTGGATGACCCAATGTTTTCAAGATAGAGTTCAGGAAAAACATAATAAGATTAACTCCTACGAACGGCATCAATCCGTGGATATAGTTAAGTGAACCCGCCAATAAATCTCCTTCCGCACCCATGATTCCAGCCAACTGGACGGGAAACAGATTGAAAATTGAAAATATAATCAACGCGTAAACAACGATGGAAATACTTCCCGTTTTAAGGGCGGTCTTGGCTCTGACATAGTTCTGCTCACCCATAGCGATACTCATTTGTGCCTGGGCGCCTACGGCCAGAATATTAGCAATGCCAGATGGGAGCATGTAAGCCGGAAGAATGAGACTGACGCTCGCCAGTGCGTCAGCCCCTAAATAATTACCGACGATGATCCCGTCTACAATGGCTTGTATACTGAAAAATACAAATGCGATAGTGTTGGGGATGGAATAGCGTGCAATGAGTGAACCTACTTTGTCGGTTGCAAGTCTTTTTTCTGTATGTGAAGAATGATTATTGTCCATTGAAATCATGTTTAATCCCGGCAAACAACTATATATGTTGGTTATTGCCAAATGCGTAAATAAAATGTGATATAATAGAGTTTTGTGTACCCAATGGGGTACGGAAATAATGTTCCACACTTAGCTGTGTGGACATTCAGGCAAGAAGGTCGGAATAATTTTTATGTTGCAAGATAATCCTAACAACACCATTATTCCTTATTACGCGGATGCATTAAACATGAAAAAGTTCTTAATTCTTTTATTAAACAAGATGCAAAGGTAGCAAAAACTGAGCGTTTTACAAGTAAGATTCAAAAAAAGCAACCGAAGAAGCAAAAACTTTATCCATATACCCTTTAGCATGCTGTGTGCCTTCTATAAACTGCACAGAAGAGGGAATATTGTATTTTATCAACTCCGATTGCAATGCCAGCACCCCGCTAACGGGGACAAATTCATTCAGGGAATTGGTTAGGGATAAAGGGCCCGTCTTTTCGGATATGCGATATAAAGGAGTCGCTTATTTGAGTAATTTCATATCATCTCCCACATAATTCAGAATAAACCACTTATAAAACGGGTTATTCTTACCGTCCTGATCTATTTTCGAACTTTCGGCAGAAACAAAGTTTGTTTTGGTATCTTTTTGAGCAATAACGTTTTCGTACTGTGAAATGCTTTCAGGTGGTTTTCTGTCGCTTATATTGTTGTATGTTATTATAGGTAAGTAACCGTCCTGTTGTCTTATCTTTTCGATTTGGTGCATCTTCTATAAGTAGATTGGTAAATTTGAAAAGTGTATCTTATTTTTTAGAGTAGAATAATGGATGTGGGAAATATTTGCGGGGATAAGTACTAATAAGTAAGTAATATTACCTGTATTGATACTTTGGAAACGTACAGAGGTCAGGAATTTTCTCACGTCCCATTTTTTCAAATGCGACTGCGATTTAAAATTTTCGTACGTGAGAAAATTTCAGAAGACTTAATGCCTCCTTTTTCTTCTTATAATGTAAGAACACTTTATAAATTTGCATTTATTATTAAAAGAAGATAATTAATATTTGTTAAACAGTTTGCCTTAATCAGGGATCTTATCAAAGAAGAAGATTAAATCTATAGTATCAAGCCCGTAAGATTTTTACATATATAAAAAATAGCCGCTTTTCAGTGACTCTTCCGGTTTTGTGGAATTCCCTATCGGATTATCGAACTAATTTATTGAGGATTTAAAAAAAATAATTAACCTTTCTGA
>JAJBTS010000148.1 GCA_020860885.1 Bacteroidales bacterium | reverse complement strand
AGAGAGAAATGCTCAGGTATTTATTTATCGCATCCTTTTTATTATTGAACACGTTGTTGTTCACGGCTTGTAAAGATGATTATCCTTACAACGATGAGGAGCCCCCAAGAAGTATACTGGCTCCCAGTATTTATGATTACCTTACGGAAGAAGGTAATTATAAGTTATTTACCCAAATTGCTGATTCTGTAGCTATTCAGGGTGGTTATTATTCCGATGTGTTGAAAAAAACAGGTAGTAAAACAGCTTTTGTCGCAAACGATGAAGCTTTTGCTGCTTTTTTTGCCTCAAACAACACCTGGGGAGTAAACCGCTTCGAGGATTTGACAGAAGCCCAAAGACGGATGATTTTATTTTCAAGTTTAATCGATGATGCGTATTCTCTGGATATGTTATCAAGTATGCCCGGGCAAGGAAATAGTCCTGCTATTCCGGGTGAAGTAATGAGAAAAACGTCCAGTATGGGGTTGTTTGATACTATTCCTTTTGAAAAAGGAGACAACCTTCCTAAAACAAATTATTGGAGTAACTATCACAGGGAAAAAGGAATTTATCTTATGAAAGATAATTCAATTCCTACGTTGGCTTACTTCATTCAATCTTTCATGGATTCAAAGGCTATAACGGATGATGACTTTTACCGTTTGACAGGAAAAACAAGAAGCCAGGGTGATGCTTTTATATTTGATATAAAAATCACACAACCCGATCTTTTCTGTAAAAACGGATATGTAAATGTATTGGAAGAAGTATTGATCCCTCGTGATAATATGGCGGAATATATTCGTAAAAACCCGGAAACCCAACTGTTTAACAGTTTTCTGGAACGTTTTTGCGCTCCTTATCCCGATATGACAAATACCTATGCATATATAGACTTAAATCCTAATTTCAGAGGAGATACTCTTTATTACAAAAGATTTTTCATTGAACGCTCAGATCCTTCTTTACCTGAAATGACAGATCCGGAAGGAAGACCTGTTTTAAAATTGCCTTTCGATCCGGGACAAAATAATTATTCGTCTCCCGGACAAAGCATGGAAGCAAACATGGCTGCCATGTTTGTTCCTACGGATGCTGCCTTGGAAGAATATTTTGAACGTGGCGACGGAAGAATCCTGAAAGAACGCTATGGTACATGGGAGAATGTTCCTGATAATGTTTTGCTGGACTTAATTGCACACCAGATGAAACCTTCTTTCCTTCTTACTTTACCCAGTAAATTCGGAAATCTTGAAGATAAAATGGGTACGAATATGGGTGTAGATAAAGACGATGTAACCCATGCGGAAATATGTAGCAATGGTGCTGTGTATGTTGTTGATAAAGTGTATGCTCCTACCGAATATGTTGCAGTATCGGCTCCCGTATCTTTGAGTGACGAAACAAAAATATTCCAGTGGGCTATTGATGAACTCGAATTTAATCTATACTTATTATCTATGGAAGAAGGAAACTTATTCAGTTTCTTTGTACCTGTAGATAACGTTTTTAAAGGAACATTCGATGCGTCAGGAAAAATGACGGATGGTTATGTGGATCCGGTGGTTCTTACCAATTCAAACAAAAAGGAATTCTGGAGTTTCTCCTATAACGAAACTACAGCCAACGTGCAGGCTACGGTTTATGATGGAGACGAGGAAAGCCCTACTTATGGCGACAGCTTAAGACTTATTACGACTACTACTCAGATTCAGAACCGCTTACTGGATTTATTAGATAATCATATTATTGTAGGTGAACTGGAAAAAGGAAAATATTTTTATCAAACGAAAGGAAGAGCAACCCTTAAAGCCAATGTTATCAATTTGGATGCAGATCCGAATAATACAAGATTAGAGGTGCAAGGCGGTGCAAATATAGAAAATGGCAATCAAATGGGGAATGCTATTGATACGTACTTCCAGGCCAATGGAAATACTTATTTTACTGATCAGGTTCTGCAGCCCGCATTGAAATCTGTTTACCAGATATTACAGGATACGGAAGAGTTCGAAGAGTTCTATAATCTTTGTGCTGCTGCGAAAACTTATCTGGCCGAATCTTCTTCAGGTATAGTAGAATATGCCGGTCCGGTTTTCATTCAGGAAAATAATGCTACAGTAGTAAGTTTCTTCAATACGTATCATTATACCGTATATATTCCGACAAATGCAGCAATACGTAAAGCTATAAGTGACGGAGTTATTAAAACCTGGGAAGAAATAGACGCTATCATTGATCCGACGCAACAAGGACAGGAAGCTCAGAAATTGTATGAATTTATTCGTTACCATTTTCAGGATAATTCGGTATATGTTACCAATAAAGTTTCTTCCTATTTTGAAACAGCCACTCTAAACCCGGCGGATAGAAAGTTCAGGAAAATCAGGGTTGTAGAAAATAATGGTGAGCTTGGATTGTTTGCAGAAAAAAATCCTCAATTCTCTGTAACTAATCCTAATTTCGCGGCACGATCAGCTTCTGTTGTTAAAGCCGGTAATTTATATAATATTATGGCAAGAGATTATAGACTGGAAGGCACGGGTTCTTCTATGACCATCGCGACTTCTTCTTTTGCTGTAATGCATTTGATTGATAATGTATTGGATTATAATAAAGTGAATTAAAATGAAGAATAAATTTATATATATCCTTCTGATTGGATGTCTTACTTTTTGCCAATCAGTATTTGCACAATCCGGAGCTGGAGATATGATACGGGGAAAAGTTGTTTCCGAGACCGGAGAAGAATTGATTTTAGCCCAGGTGGTGGAGATAGACCGGACGGATCGTGTTGTGGGTCATACCCTGACCGATATGAACGGAGAGTTTTCTTTGAAATTATTTAGCGCTCAGAACCGTTTAAGAGTTACATATCTTGGATTTAAACAAGAAACAGTAAATATTGGATCTCAACGTAATATTACATTTGTCTTAAAAGAAGACAATGTGTTACCGGAAGTTGAAATCGTACAAAAAAGAACGGTTTCGGACGGTACATTCCAGATTCCTGAAAGGGAAGTTCCATTTGCTATGCAAAAAATGAGCACTAAAGAGTTGGAAGGTATGCAAATTACTTCTATCGATGATGCTCTTCAGGGACATATTGCCGGATTGGATATCGTAGGTAGCGGAGACTTAGGTAGAGGTGCTTCCATGCGTATTCGCGGTACATCTTCTATCAATGCTAACGTAGAACCTTTGATTGTAATGAACGGTATTCCCCGTGAAGATATTAACCTTAGTGAAAGCGGAATCGACTTAGCGACTGCTAATGAAGATCAGTTTGCAGACCTGTTAAGTGTTAACCCGGATGATATCCTGGAAGTTACTGTATTGAAAGATGCTGCTTCTACTGCAGTATGGGGTTCGAGAGGTGCTAACGGGGTATTGATGATCACCACTAAAAAAGGGGTCAGCGGTCCGACGCGTATCAATTATACCTATAAATTCTCTGGTAAGAAACAACCCAAAGGCTTGAAAATGCTTAGTGGTGACGACTATACGATGATGATGAAACAGGCTTTATTTAACGCTTATTTGAATAATAACAGCTCATCTACAAGAAATTATTTGTCATTAAGGGAGTTAAATTATGATCCTGAATTTTCTGAATTCGGTTACTACAATAATAATACAGACTGGAGAGATAATGTAATCCAGACAGGATATACTCACGACCATTATCTGGTAATATCCGGAGGGGGAGAAAAAGCTAATTTCCGTGTAGCCGGTGGTTATATGACTGAAAGAGGTACAATCCTTGGTCAAGGTTTAGACAGGTTTACCACTCGTATGGACTTAGATTATTACGTATCTAACCGTATCCGTTTTACTTCGGAATTTATGTTTACTTATACCGATAACGATCGTAACTGGACAGATACGGGCGACCATAACGGTTATAGTATATTGGATATCGCTTATAAAAAGATGCCTAACCTGGCAATCTATAATAAGGATAGAAGAACAGGACAGGATTTGGATACTTATTATAACATGTTGGAAAGCGCAGACCTCGGTTCTCAGAAAAATTACAAGAACCCGGTAGCTTTGGCAAATCTGGCAACCCAGAATTTGAAGTCTTACAATGTTCAACCTGTATTGCGTTTGCGTTATGACCTGCTGGATCCTGAAAAATCTACATTACAATATAATGTATGGGTTTCTTTCCAAATGAGAAACGAAAAAACACGTAAATACTTACCGAAAGAAGTTTCTGCTCAACCATGGGATAATGAGTTTATCAACAGAAGTACCAATCTTGATAATGAAAACTTTGGTATCCAGTCTGAAAACAGTCTTACATGGCAACCTAAAATGGAAAACGAAGACCATAGTTTCATGGCTTTTGCTTCTTTGCAAACAACATCAGGTAGTTCTAACAGCCAGAACGTGGTATCTTACGGATTCCCATCCAGCAGCATTACAGACCCAACGGCTGATGGTTACCTGAAAGAGATAAAGAGTGGAATAGGACAGTCTCGTTCTTTGGGTATGATCGGACGTATGCACTACGCATACAAGAGTAAATATATACTTGACCTTACTTACAGATGTGACGGTTCAACTAAATTCGGTAAGTCAAATAAATACGGTAACTTCCCGGGTGTTTCTGTGAGATGGAATATTTCTGATGAACCATTTATGGATTTTGCTAAAGATTATCTGGATATATTATCCATTCGTCCAAGCTGGGGTATTACAGGTAACTCTCCTACAAGTGATTATTTGCATTTCAGCCGTTATAAAGCTTCAGGAAGTTACAACGATTATCCTGTAATTTATCCGGAAAATATTCGTTTGTCTAACCTGAAATGGGAGAAAACAATCGGTTATAACTTAGGATTTGACCTTGCTTTATTAGATTATACGTATGTTTTAGATGTAAACCTGTACCATCAACGTACTCAGGATATGTTGCATAAAGATACTAAAATCCCTACTTCCACCGGATACGATAACTTGCCTTACAGAAATGGAGGAACTATGGACAACGATGGTTGGGAAGTTAACTTCCAGGCAAACCGCTTTGTTAAGGTTGGAAATGTAACTTTCGATTTCAAATTCAATTTGGCTAACTCGGTTAATACTATTATTTCTCTGGATCAGGATATCCTGGATTCTTATAATAAAGATTTTACTTATGGTAATAAGGCAGCTTATCTGCAACGTTTACAAGAAGATAAATCTTTCGGTTCTATTTACGGTTTCCGTTACAAAGGAGTTTACCAATATAGCGCAAAGAATTATCAGTTAGGAACAGCTCCTATTGCCAGAGACGCAAACAATCAACCGTTACTGGATGCTAACGGACAACCATTACCTATGTATTTCGACTTTTATGATTTAGGTAACAATGGCCGTTATGAATTCCAGGCAGGAGATGCTATTTATGAAGATATCAATCATGATGGAACTATTGACGAACTGGATATTGTTTACTTAGGTAATTCTAACCCAACATTGAATGGGGGTATCGGTATCACAGCCCGTTGGAAACAACTGTCTGCTACATTGTTTGCTAACTTCCGTTATGGAAACAAGATCATAAACAAAGCAAGAATGGATGCTGAAAGTATGTATAACTTCGACAATCAAAGTATAGCCGTAAACTGGAGATGGAGAAAAGAAGGCGAAGATCGTCCTATTCCCCGCGCTCTTTATAATTATGGTTATAACTCATTGCCTAGTGATCGTTACGTAGAAGACGGTTCTTTCTTCCGTCTGAAATATATTCAGGTAAATTATGCGGTTCCTTCAGCCTCTCTTAAAAAATATGGTATGAGACAATTAAGTTTTTATCTTACTGTAAATAATTTATTCTGTTTTACCAAATATCAGGGTGTGGATCCCGAGGTTAGTTACAATGGTTTGGGAATTAGCGAAGATACTGCTATTACTCCCCGTACCAAAGACTTCACTCTTGGTATTACTGTAGGATTTTAATTATGGATAAATTAATGAATAGATTTATGAAAAATAAAATTATATTATTAGGGATATTGTTCTCAATAACATTCTCTTCCTGTACGGATTGGTTGGATCCGAAGCCCTTGGATACAATGGTAATGGAAGATTTCTGGCAAACAAACGATGACGTTGAATCTATGGTTTTAGCTTGCTACGAAGCTATGACTAAAGAAGGTTTTATGCAATGCATGATCATTGGAAGTGAAGTACGTTCAGATAATGTAACAAAAGGTCCTAACGAACCTGGCGATAATAATTCTTTGGAGGATATTTTGAATGTTACTATTCAAACAGATAATAAGTATGCTTCCTGGTATGACTTTTACAGAGTTATTAATTATTGCAACTCTGTTATCAGATATGCTCCCGGCGTACAGGACTTAGACCCGGATTATACCAATGGTAGACTCGGAATCCATTTAGCGGAAGCTAAAGCCATCAGGGCTCTGGTTTATTTCTATCTGGTTCGTATATATAAAGACGTTCCTTTCGTTACGGAGCCTTTTATTGACGATACTCAGAAATTTGATGTGCCGAAAATGGATGGCGATTCTATTTTAACTTTACTTGTTGACGATTTATTGGATGCGGAAAGAAGTGCTTTAATTTCACGTGGTAATTATATTTATAATAATTTCTACGCTTCAGATACAAAAGGAAGATTCAATAAAAATTCGGTAAGGACTCTTCTCGCAGATATTTATCTGTGGTTGGGAAGATACTCAGAATGTATTGAAATGTGCGACAAAGTATTGGCAAATGAAATTACGGAAGAACAATACAATTCGCAGGAACAACAGTCTACATTTACAGGAGCCGAATTGTATCTGATTTCTAATAACAGGTACAGCGGAACCGGAGCTTCTGACAGCTATATGTTTATATTTAGCCCGATGTATACTATAAATGACCGATCCGGGAATTCAGCGGAAAGTATTTTTGAATTACAGTTTACAACGAATAATGATGGAAGGTATGCAGTAAAAGACCTGTATGGTAGCTCCGAATCAACAAGATGGTTAAATGTATCCACTTTGAATGACTGGAGTGTCTTTAATTCTACCGGAACAGATTTAAGACAAAAGGACTTTTATTACTCTGATCCGCAAAATACGAATGAACCATCCAGAATTCTTAAATATGTCGGACAAAGAATTTCGGGAACCGGAGCAAACTTAATGCCTGAATTTACATCACGTACCACTCCGGCAAACTGGATATTCTATCGTTTACCCGATGTAATCCTTATGAAAGCGGAAGCTTTGGTTGAACTGGGAGATGAGAACCTCAGGGAAGCTTTTGATTTGGTGAACAGAATATACAAACGTGCAAATCCTACCGTTCAGGAAGGACTGGCCTTCGCTTCTTATAATTCAAAACAGGAAATGAGGAAACTGGTTCTGTTGGAAAGACAACGCGAATTCCTGTTTGAAGGTAAGAGATGGTTTGATTTAATTCGTTTCGCAAGAAGGGAAGGAACTACAAGAACTATTCTAAGTGATTATCTTTCCAGAAATTATACTTTTAATTCAGATATTATTATTAGCAAATTATCCGATATAAATGCTTTTTATATGCCGATTCATAGGGATGAACTTGTTGTAAATCCATCGTTGGTGCAAAATCCTTATTACATCAATGATTTACAAGAAGGAGGAGGTTCCGGCATCGATGATAACGATAATAACGATAATAATGATTCTGAAGAATAATTATATTCCTAAAAATCAAAGAGAATGAAAAAAATGAATAATATAATAAATTATACCATTAGCAAGGTAGTCCTGCTAAGCGTATTAATTGCTTCTTTAGGGTTCCATTCCTGTCAGGATGATGTGGATAATGCTATACTAACAGTAGAGTCGGTTCAAATCGCTACTTTTCTGGAGAACGATACTGCTCTTTATTCCGAATTTACAAATTTGATTAAAGCTGCGGGTATGTACGATCTACTGAATGCATACGGTGTATATACATGCTTTGTACCATCTAATGAAGCTGTTAGAAATTACTATCAAAAAGAAGGGGTAACCTTTGAAACATTGACTGATTCTATGATAGTAGATATAGTACAGAATCATATTATTTCAGGTAGAATAGGAGCGGATCCTATAGAAACAATCAATTTTCCTATCGGATCAATTTCAACTCCGAATATGAATGAAATATTCTTAAGAATAGGAACTGAAGGTGGTAACCGCTTTACGGTTAACGGATCTGCAAAAATTATTAAATGGGACGATAAAGTTCATAATGGAATCATTCATACCATAGACCAGGTATTGGAAGCTCCTACTTTGGTTATTGATGAAGTATTGGCTCCTCTGGAAGATTTTTCCATATTCTATGATGCGATGAAAGTTACCGGATTGATCGATTCTCTTTATCTGACTGATAACCCTAACTATCAGTATGTTGGTAAAATAATTGATGAAAAGGGTTCAGGAAACCGTTCTTTAATGGAAACACCTCCATTTTGTAAATACGGATATACCGTCTTTATGGAAAGTAATAGTACATTAGCAAATGTCGGAATTAATAATTTGCAGGATCTGATTACTAAAGCAGAAGAAATTTACTATGTATTGTTTCCTTTGGATCCGAGTGACGAAAGCCGGATAAAACAAGATTATACCGACCGTAATAATGCATTAAATAGATTTGTTTCCTACCATATGATGGATAGAATGATGGATACAAATGAATTTATTAAGGCTGATTGGGATGGATATTTTCTTCCGAATACTATAATCAGGGAATACATTGAAATGATGATGCCGAACTCTCTTATCGAGGTTCAGACAGGAAATATTATTAATAAAAGTATGTATCCCGAAGATAATGATCCGGAAATTAAAATAACAGGCAATGTTGCAGATGTTGCAAATGTTATGTTTTTGGAAATTAATAACTTCTTAACTTATAAAGATGTAGAAACGAATGTTCTGAATAAACGCTTAAGAATGGACGCTTCCAGCCTCTTTTCCGAATTTGCTACCAATAAATTGCGTGGAGATTTTACCGGTTATATTATTCCGCAGGATTTCCTGAAGAATTTGATTTACACGGAAGGTACGCAATGCCAGTATATCGGGTCTTCCGGGTGGGGAGATATGCAGGGCGATGAGCTTCTTTTTGCTAAAAAATATGATTTCTCTTTAAAAACTCCGCCGTTACCTCCGGGGAGATGGGAGTTCCGGATAGCTTATACGGCCAATCCGAGAAGAGGGGTTGCTCAAATGTTTTTAGATGGTAAGCCTTGCGGTATTCCATTGGATATGCGTATCAATGCAACACATGCAAATATAGGATGGATCGCTGATGCCGATACTCAGGATAACGGTGTGGAAAACGATAAAATGATGCGTAACAGAGGATATATGAAAGGTCCTTCTACGGTATTATTGAAAAGTTCTTCTCAACCTTTGAGGCAAAACAATCAGTCTCTGAGACGAATTGTTACTACTGAAGAATTCCAGACAGCAGGTACTCATATCCTTAGAATTAAATCGGTAGAAGATAATACTACTTCTGAATTCCATTTAGATTTTGTAGAATTTGTTCCTTCAAGTTATTTAGAGCAAGAAGGCCGTGATTAACGAATAAATAAAGTTATAAAGTATGAAAATGAAAAATATATATATAATTGGTTTACTCTGCTCATTGATCTTTACATACTCATGTAAAGATGATGATCACTATGACCCGGATGGATCTATCGTTTCGGATAAAAGTCTGATGACTAAAATAAATGAAATTAGTGAATTGAGTTCTTTTGCTAAAATACTGGAAGGGGTCGGTTACGATAAAATTCTCGATAGTAATGAAAGTTTCACTGTTTGGGCTCCTAAAAACAGGTATCTGGAAGGGGTTACTTTTGAAACAAAGGATGATTCTTTGAAATTTGTGACAAACCATATTGCGCGTTATCTGTATAATGCCGATGGAGCTATCGCTGACACTGTTCTTATGCAGAATGCCAAATTAATGAGATTTATTGGTGCGAATGGTTCTTATACATTTGGTGGGGTAGCTCTTGATTCTGTAAATATAGTTGCCAAAAATGGTATCTTACATGTTATTGAAGAACAGTTGAACTACCAACCTAACCTTTGGGAAAAAATGGAAGATCCGGGGTTTGATTCTATCCGTACTTATTTGCATTCGCAAACAATAATGGACTTCAATCAATCGGCTTCAACTATTATTGATTATAATGAAGAAGGAATAGCAATCTACGACTCTGTTTTTGTTGAAAGAAATCCTTTCTGGGAAGGATATCCTTATGCAAGGAACAGCCGTACGCTTAGAGAAGATCCTACTTCTTATTTTGATGGAGGATTTTATCCTATAAATAGGGAAGATAGTCTTTACAGTATGTTGTTGCCGACAAATGCAGCATGGATAGAAGCTTATGATAAAATTTTCCCCTATTTTAACAGCAATGCTGAGAATGCTGATTCTGTTCAGCAGTATTATACAAAATATGCATTGGTAGAGGATTTGGTTTTCCGTGGTGAAGTCAATACAAATGCTGAAACTGTAGAATCTACCCGTTTAGGTATATTTACAAATCCTGCGGAATTATTTGCAAATACCACAAGGGAACAGGCAAGTAACGGTTGGATATATATCGCCGATCATTTGAATTTCATATCGACGGAATCCTGGTATAAAACGATTAAGATTGAAGCAGAAAATACATTAACCAGAGACGATCCTCCTACATCTGTGGCAGGTAGACTTGAAGTAGTTTCCGACCAGGTAGGTGATCTTTCCGGTGGCTCGTACTTCTTAAATAATTCGGTACAAACAATCGTAACAACTTATAATGAGTTCTACTTCCCAAATAACTTATCTGCCGAATACGATGTATATTGTGTTTTTGTGCCGGATGTTAGAAATGCTGATTTTGCCAGAGCTCCAAGAAAAACAAAAGTTGTGTTTACTTTCTATCAATTAGACAGAACTACCGGAAGATGGCAACCCATTAAAAGTGGAGGAGAGGTTGTTGCTGCTAGTCAAGCGCAAATTACACCGGAAAACAATATAGTAAGCGAACAGGAAATTACAGAAATGTTAGTTTGTGAAAAATTCAAATTCCCATATGCTTTCATTAACGAAGAGAGTGGTAATTATTCTCTTAAACTAAGAGTTGAAACGACTATTGGTTCGGCTGGGGAATTAAGAGAGTTTGTTAATAGAATGAGTATCGATTATCTGAAATTAGTGCCTGTACAAAATTAACTCTTTAAATTATTATTATCACATGAAAAAATATAATTTCAAAAATACAATCAAGTATCACTTATCAATACAACACATGTTTAGCATTGTTGTAGCCATTGGTATGCTTTTTTCCGGGTTAAGCTTGAGTGCACAGGGCGTTCAGAGTGGAATGGAAGTGACAGGAGTAATTTTGGATGCTGCAACAAAAACTCCTATTAATGGCGCCCGGGTAGCTGTCGCAGAAACAGCGTTGTCTGTTTTAACTGACGAGAATGGTAATTATAAAATAAAAGTTCCTTCAACATCCGAAGTATTGATCATAACAGCCCCTGACCATGCTTTGCGTGAAGTTCCTTTGCAAGGAAGACAAACGGTAGATGCTGAATTATATTCCGGTGTATTTACAACAGGATACGAGACTTTGGAACTATTACCCGGTCAGAAAAAAAGAAGAACTATTACTGTCAATCCCGTGGATATTGCTACCGATTTTGATAAATCAACTGCTATAACTATTGATACGGAAATTCAGTCTAAGTTAGGTGCTGATGTAAGAACAATTACCCGTTCAGGAGTTCCGGGAATGGGAGCTGCTATGTTTATCAGAGGATTAAACTCCTTAAATGCAAATGCTCAACCTTTGTTTGTTATTGATGGAGTAATCTGGAATCACCAGTTGAACAGTACGTCTATACATCAGGGTTACTTTGCCAATCCTTTTGAATCGATAGACGTAAATGATATCGAAGATGTAACCGTAATCAAAGATGGAAATTCAATTTACGGAAGTAAGGCGGCTAATGGCGTTATTCTTATTACTACCAAACGCGGACGGGATATGACAACCCGGATTACGGCGGATCTTTCTATAGGATTAAATCAAAAGCCTTCATTCCCCAAAATGATGAATGCGGATCAATATAGAATTTATGCGTCTAATCAGGCTCAGGGATGGCTTCAGGTTAATGAATCGAATCAGTTCCAATCTCAGCTTACCAATCAGTTATTTCCTTTTTTAGATCCGGATATCGTAAATTACAGGGATTACCAAAATAATACGAAATGGACAGACGAGGTTTACAGGGATGGACTCTATCAAAATATCGGTTTATCGGTAAGTGGTGGTGATGAAGTTGCTTTGTATAACTTGTCTATGGGTTATGTGAAAACGGAAGGTACTGTGGAAGATACGGATATGGAAAGATTTAATGCCCGTTTCAATGCCGACATCCGGATGTTTTCAAAAATGTATACAAATGTGGATATTTCTATTGCCAGGATTACACGTAACCTGAGTGATGATGGTGTTGATTCCAAAACAGCTCCGGGTTTTATCAGCTTGATTAAAGCTCCTATTTTAGCATCCCACAGATATGTAAATAATTCAGATCAGTTTTCTCCAAAATTATCTTTTCACGATACGTTAGACCCAACTTCGGCAAACGCCGTTTCTAATCCGGTTTCGATCGTAGAAGAAGCAATGGGTACTGCTGCCAGAACAACCTTCAATATGCGTGTTAACCCTTATTACCAATTTACAAATAATATTAGATTCGGTACTATATTTGGTTATACCATGAGCCGTATGAAAGAGTCTTTCTTTATTCCTAAAGCAGGTATCGCGCCTCTGATTATTAATGGAGTGGCACAACCCTATAATGAAGTTCGTGACATGACTCAAAGACAGAATTCAGTATATAGCGATACTCGTTTGGATTGGAAACTGGAGTTTGAAGGAGGTCATCAGTTATCTTTATTGGGCGGATTCAGATTTTCATCCGATTCTTACAATTCTATGCTTCCTAAAGGATACAATACAGGTAATGACAATGTTAAGGTACTTATCAGTGACCTTATGAATAAATCAGTTACCGGTACGGATGACAGATGGAAATCCATGAGTTGGTATGCTAATGCAATTTATGATTACAGAAATAAATACATTCTTTCATTAACTGCATCAGCAGATGCTTCTTCACGTTTTGGTAAAGAAGCGAAAGATGGGGTAAGTATGTTCGGAACAAGATGGGGAATATTCCCGTCTGCTGCAGGTGCATGGGTGATTTCTTCCGAAGAATTCATGAAAAATGTAACTCCGGTTAACTTACTGAAATTAAGAGCCAGCTATTCTATAACCGGTAATGATGATATTGATACTTATGCTGCACGTTCTTACTTCAAGTCTGCTACATATTATCAGAATGCTATCGGATTGGTATTGGGTAACATTCAAAATGAAACCATTCAATGGGAAACAACAAAAAAATGGAATGTAGGTATAGATACGCATTTGTTCAATGAAAGATTGGGTATTACTTTTGATGTATACGGCAGTAAAACAGATAATCTTTTAACGTTAAAACCCTTGAAGAATATTACCGGATTTGAATTTTATTGGGGCAACGAAGGTGAATTGAAAAATAATGGTTATGAATTAGGCGTAAATGGTAAGATCCTTAATTTAAGAGATTTCCAATGGGAATTAGGAGTTACGATGGGACATTATAAAAATGAGATTGTGTCTCTTCCTACAGGAGGTTACGAAACTGAAATTCCTGGAAATGGTACTATCAGAACAGAAGTAGGACAACCATTAGGAGTATTCTATGGATATAAAACAAATGGTGTTTATAAATCAACTGAAGAGGCTTCAAGAGCACACTACGATCCTCAAAGCGAAACTTATCGCGCATTGGTGAATGCTAATGGTGTAGCTTATGGCGGTGGAGATGTGAGATTTATTGATAAGAATAATGACGGTAAGATAAACGATTCCGATAAACAAATTATTGGTGATCCTAATCCTGATTTCTACGGAAATATTGCAAGTAAATTCAAATACAAACATTTTACTTTAGATGTTTTATTTACATATTCTTATGGTAATGATGTTTATAACTATTTAAGATCCCAACTGGAAAGCGGTTCTACATTCTACAACCAGACCACAGCTCTTGTAAACAGATGGACTACTCCAGGACAGGAAACTTCTATTCCAAGAGCAGTATACGGAGATCCTATGGGTAACAACGTCTTCTCTGACAGATGGATTGAAGATGGCTCTTACTTAAGATTGAAAACACTGACTTTATCGTATGATATACCATTCAGACTTTCTTTCTTGCAAGGAATAACCGTATGGGCTTCTGCAAATAATTTATGGACATGGACTAAATACCTCGGAAGCGATCCCGAATTTTCTATGAACAATTCAGTGTTATTACAAGGTATTGACAATGGTTTAACTCCACAAGGTAGAAGTTATCATGTAGGAGTAAAAATAAACTTATAATCATTTTTCTCATTTTCAAAAAATTCATGTATGAAAAAAATAACTAAAATAATAGGATCGGTACTTATTGCTTGTGGAGTTTTATTCTCGGCTTGTAGCGATATGTTAGATACTGATACAGACCGGTATGTTTTAACAGAAGATAATGATCTGGGCTCGGCTAATGATACCTTGTATACCATGTTGGGTATATTGAACCAGATGAGAGCTCTCGGCGATCGATATATAGTATTGGGTGAGCTAAGAGCAGACCTTATGGATGTTACGGAAACTTCAACAAGTGATCTGTTGGAAATAAATAATATCGATTATTCGAACAGTGAAAACCCTTATTATTCATCTAAGGAATATTTCTCAGTTATTAATAATTGTAATTACTATATAAGTAAGGTCGACACTTCAATTATGATAGGTGGTAAAGATGTAATGTTGATGGAGTATGCTGCTATTAAAGCAATAAGAGCCTGGACATATATGCAGCTGGTATTGAATTATGGAAAAGCTCCATACATCGAAACTCCTATTCTGACTTTAGAGGATATGAACAGGGAGTATCCCGTAGTGGATATTTACGGATTGGCGGATAGATTGATCAAAGATCTGACTCCCTACGAATATTTACAATATCCTGATTATACTATTACAAGTAGAATCAATGGATACGAAGTCAGCAATTTATTAATTCCTATTTCTTATTTATTAGGAGATCTGTATTTATGGAAAGGAGATTATGTGAATGCTGCTACTCATTACCATAAATTATTTTCCGGTGAAGTGACACCTGATCCGACGATGTCTTACAGTTTGTCTATGTATTCGGCAAACTGGGATCAGAATCCGGCGATTACTGAAAATGCATCTGCTAATTGTGCTTATTCAAATATGTTTAGTAATTTAACCGGACAGGTATATAGTGTAATCTCGGATGTTGCAGGATTGAATGCTACTACCATGAATATTCAATTCCTGACGAATTATTCATTGGCTATTTCCAATTCAAGGGCTACCTATGAATTAGCTCCATCTGAAGTTGCAATGAATAACTGGACCTCATCCAGAAATGCTTATTGGAACGACAATGACAGAAGCCTGTATTATCTTCAGGGAGATTTAAGAGGAAATCTCTCAAGAATCTATACGAATGCCTGTGGAAGTAATTCTTATTCGTATTATTATACACTGGCAGGAGATACTATTCCGGTAATAACAAAATATGGAGATAACAATTGTGCTTTCCTTTACAGGAATGCGACTTTATGGTTGCGTTATGCGGAAGCAGTAAACCGTGCAGGAAAACCCACAGTGGCAATGATGGTGTTAAAACGCGGGTTATCAGAACAAATCCTTCAGGATTATGTGGATCCGGAAGAATTAGGTACGGGAGCTCGTCCTGCTTATCTGGACTTTTCTTACCAACTTCCGAATTCTTCAGTCATGGGCGTACATAGGAGAGGTTCCGGTAGTGCAGAACAAGATACTTTGTATGATATCCCTGCAACTCTGGAAACAACTCTTGAGAAAATGGATTATGTTGAGAAACTGATTATAGAAGAACTCGCTTTGGAAACAGCGTTTGAAGGTAACCGTTTCCATGACCTGATGCGTTTTGCTAAACGTAGAGGTAATGAAGTGGGAGAGGGTGTAAATATACTGTCTAAATTGGTTAGACAAAAAAATCCGGCGGCAGGGGATAAACTGCAAGACGAGAAAAATTGGTATATACCTTATAAATTCATTGAAGAACAAACAGAACCGGAAAATCCGGAGATACCCGAAGAAGAATAAAAACAATAAATCTGATTATTATATAAAGATCAAGTGTATAAAATACACTTGATCTTTTGTTCTTAAATCATAAATCATGAAAACAAAAAAAACTTTAGTAGTATTAATTTTGAGTATTATCTTCGGGATGAAGATATATGCTCAGGCTCCTGTTTATAGTACTGCCGAGAATCCTGTATGGCAGTATATTCAGGTTATAGGAACAACCGACCGGATGGATAGGGTATTCACTGCAGAAGAAGGCAGGGTTTACGGTCGTCCTATGTATACGGGTTTAGACCGGACTTCTATTGACAAACAGCTTTGGAGGCTTGAAAAGGTAACAAGTACTTCCATAATGATTGTAAATAAAGCTACCGGAAAGAAATTAGATGTGGAATACGATAGTTCTTTAAGACTTCGTGTGGCAATATTGAATGACTCTCCTTCTACAAACTGGCGTTTTCAGAGAAATGGAAACAATTATAATATGCGTATGCTAACCGAACCGGCAGAAGGAACAGCCGGAAATATATTGGCATATCAGGGAATTTCTACTTCCCGGCGCAACTATATTATCATGTTTGATGCTGCAAGTAAAAATTCGGACTTAAATGCTCAATTTCAGTTTATAACTTTTAATAACTCTCTCCCTGTCGAAAGCAATGATAAAGAGGTTTGGTATTTTATTAAATCGGCTAAGCCGGGAATGGAAAATCAGTGCGTAACAGCCATTGCTAACCCTACCGATCCGTATATTAAGTTTAATTTGGCCGCAAAAGAAGCTTCAAATCCTAATCAATATTGGAAATTTGTTAAAGTTACAGAAGATGAAGAAAATCTACATTATTACATCCAGAATAAAGCTACGCGCGAAATAATTTCAACTGAAATTATCTTAGATAAATATTTTTACGTACAAAATACAACCGATATGCAGGAAGGTTATGGATGGCAATTTATTTCGATTAATAAGGAACAGTTTGAATTGCGCGGAAAAGACGGAACTGCCGTGAGATATCTGAATGCCGCATCGTCTGATACGAAATCCGAAACATATCTTGCAGGAAGAAGTGAAAATACAGGTTTCGCGTGGACTTTTGAATGGGCAGAAGGTGAAGTGGGTATAACTAATCCGGTGATCAACGAAGAAATCAGAGTAACTTCAGAAGAAAAACGCATCATCGTTTTCGGTACTGACGATTATACTGTATGGAATATCTATGGTTCTCAAGTGGGAAAAAATGTTGCATTGCCTACAGGAATTTATTTGGTAGTAATAAATGGAGAAGCTCGCAAAGTAATAGTTAAATAACGTAAGCAATATAGAATCATGAAAAAAATACATATATTATTAAGTGCACTTTTACTGTCGTGTGTCTTTTCATTGAATGCACAGGAAAAGTTTCTGACGGCTGTGCCTACCATTTCTTCTCTTACGGAAGAAATACCCGGTAATATTAAAATTAAGCCACAGGCAAACGGAACGTTTGCATCTTCTTATCAATCGGGAGAAGAAATAGCAAAGTCTTTCGACGATAACATGTCTACCATATATCATTCTTCCTGGGGTGCAACCACTTTCCCAGTCACTTTGCAATACGCATTTCCTGAAAATCAGGATATTGATTACCTGGTTTACCGCCCCAGATCATCAGGATTAAATGGTAACTTTAAAGAAGTAGATGTCTTTTATAAATTAAGGGGTGCTGCAGAAGAAGTTAAATACGGAAGCTATGATTTTAAAGGTTCTAACGATGCTTCGGGTGTTCAGTTTTCTGAAACGTTGAAAAATGTAGAATATATTAAGTTTAGTGTAAAATCCGGAGCCGGAGATGGAAACGGTTTTGCCAGTTGTGCGGAAATGGAATTCTATAAAAGAAATCCACAGGCATTTAATTACAAGGATATTTTCACAGATGGATCATGCTCTGAGATAAAACCGGGAGTTACCATTGATGATATCAAGGCTATTCAACCGGAAATATTCAGGAAACTGGCCGAAGATATTTATTATGGACAGTACGATGATGAATTCCGGATTCAGGAATATGAATCTTATATCCAACCGGAAATTACTTCTGCTATTAATAAAACGAATAAGTATGGAAAGAGAGACAATCCTACCGGGATTTATGTGACGAAAGGAGAAAATCTGATCGTTTTGGTTCCGGAAATAGATAAAGTTAATTATCCTACTATATTTATTCAAACAACGGATGACAGGAACAACGGAACAAGTATTTATGTGGAAGAAGGTATAAATAAGATAGTGGCTCCCCATGATGGATTGGTATATGTGATGTTTTATACCCCAACGGGAACAGAAAAGCCTGTGAAAATAAACTTTCTTTCGGGAGGTGTGAATGGCTATTTTGATATTGAAAAACACACTGCGGAAGATTGGGAAAAATTGATTGCAAATGCCCCATTCAGTCATTTCGATATGAAAGGAAAATATTGTTTACTGAATTTTGAAACAAGCGCATTCCGCAGTTATACCAAGAAAAAAGGATTGGAATTACTGAAAGCCTACGATGAACTGGTGCGTATGGAGATGGACTTTATGGGATTATTTAAATACAATAAGGTTTTCCCTACACGTATGCATTTCCAGGTTGTATACGGAGAGAAGGATTTCATGTATGCTACCGATTACTTTACAGGTTATCAGTACGGAACACAGAATTCTATTCTGGATTATGATAAATTGATGTCCGCAGAGTTTACTAATAGTTGGGATGGAGGTGTTGCCTGGGGGCCTGCCCATGAGGTAGGACATTGCAACCAGACTCGTCCGGGATTAAAATGGCTGGGAATGACAGAGGTTACCAACAACATTCATTCACAATATATAACTACTGCCTGGGGACAGCCTTCCCGCCTGAATGATGAATTCATAGATGGTTATGGCAATCGTTACAATAAGGCTATAGAGACGATTATCAAAGCAGGAAAGCCTCATAACGATCCAGAAGGAGATGTATTCTGTAAATTGGTTCCTTTCTGGCAATTGAAACTTTATATACACGATGTATTGGGTCAGGACGATTTCTATAAAGACATTTATGAAAGGGTTCGTACAACACCTAATTTAACAGCCGGAACAAACGGAAACTCTCTAGACGGACAGTATCAATTGGATTTTACTAAAATGGTATGCGAAATTTCAGGATACGATTTCACGGAATTCTTTCAGGATTGGGGTTTCTATACACCGTTTTCCGCTGTAATTGAAGATTATGCCGAAGCAACAGTTACTGTTACGGAAGCTGGAGCTGCTGCTACGAAAGCTGCAATAGCTGCAATGAACTTACCTAAACCTCCGGTTCCTGCAGGTAAGAATTTGTATGAAATTACGGATAAAAATAAAATGGAATTCAAAGTAGAATAATTTTTATCATCTTTGTAAAGCAGAGGCTGTCCAAAAAGAACTTTCTGCCCCTAAATCCCCTAAATGTGACTCCTTGAACCATTAATTAGATTAGCCCCCGTTAGGGGGTGGGGGGCAGACAATGAGATCTTTGACTTTTTGGACAACCTCTTTTTTTGATTAATATGTGTACTTTTACGACTTTTACGAATCTATTAATCCTTAAATAAATATTCATGGAAATTAAGAAGAGAGAGAACATTGGCTGGATTGATCTTTTGCGTGTTATGGCCTGTTTTCTGGTAGTTGTTTCTCATTGTTGTGATCCTTTTGTCGGACAGTTTGATTCGGATCGGGGAGCTTTCCTCACCGGAACTCTTATCGGGAGTGCGGTAAGATGTTGTGTCCCGCTTTTTGTAATGATGATCGGTGTGTTGCTGCTTCCCGTTACTATGGATATCCGGTCTTTTTATAAAAAGCGTATAGGGCGTATTATTACCCCCCTCGTATTTTGGTCCATTGTATTGCCCGTATTATTTTTTATCTATGTAAATTATGTAGTAACAACGGCTAATCCATCTATCGTTTATGAAGATCATACATTGACAGCAACATTAAAAAAGCTGTATACTTTCCTGTTTAATTTTAATTTTGATACAACGGTAATGTGGTATCTGTATATGCTGATCGGTTTGTATCTGGTGATGCCTGTTATCAGTGTATGGTTAAAACAAGCTTCAAAAAAAGACATAAAAACAGTGTTGTATGTGTGGGGAATATCTTTGCTTCTTCCTTACGTGAAAATGGTTGCTCCCGTATTGGGATATACAGGTAATTATGGTAATATGGGCATTTTAGGAGTATGTGACTGGAACGAATACGGTACTTTTTATTATTTCTCCGGATTTATAGGCTACCTGATTTTATCTTATTATCTGGTTAAATATCCTCTTCAATGGTCGTGGAAAAAAACATTATCTGTTTCAATACCTATGTTTCTGGCAGGATATGCAATTACTTCCGGAGGATTTATTATTACTCAAGAATATTTTCCGGGTAATTATGCCAATCTTGAAATTGTATGGTTGTTTGCGGGAATCAATGTATTTATGATGACTTTTCCAATATTTATTATCGGACAGAAGCTGACTGTTTCTTCCTCTCCTCTTTTATCACTTATGGCCAAATTGTCTTTCGGGATTTATCTTTGCCATTTCCTGATCGTCCAGATGGCTTATGACTTCTTTAGTTCTTTTGGGTTGCCGGCCATAGTGCAAATAGCTGCGATGGCAATTTCTTCTTTTATTATAAGCTTTATTGTGGTTCGTATTATGTGGCAGTTCAAATTGACGCGCCGTTTTATTGCGTAAAAGTATAAATTTTTACACGTGCGATTTTTTTAAATCAGACTTCCATTTTAAAAAATCACACGTGCGAAAATTTGTATTTAACTGTTCGTTTCTTTTTTCACCCATACAGCTACTTTACCGCCGTGAACTTTAAAAAGGGCATTTCCATCTTCTCCGATAGTCACTTCTTCCGATATACTACCTGTTATTTCATGCCAGGTTTCTCCTTTATGAGCATCGCCTACATACATTACTTTATCCCCGTCTTCTCCGTTTGACATCAGGAATGCCAGTCCGGAATCTTCCCTTATATCGTCTCCTTCACGTGTAAATCCTACGGTGTTCGGATGATCGAAATAATTATTTTGTTTGCCGTACGCATATTTTTTACGGGCCTCCAGGAGAATATCAATAATTATGCGGTGTGGAGATTCCTGGTCACCCATACGGTAGTAGTCTCCATAAAAGATACACGGATATCCTTTTTCCATGAGCAGGATCAATCCGTATGCCAATGGTTTGAACCACGACTTAACCTGCGACTCTAACGAGCTCCCATGCTGCGAATCGTGATTGTCCACGAAAGTAACGGCATTCTCAGGGAAACGGGTTACCAACGTATCATCGGGTAAATTGGTTAAGTCAAAATCTCTTCCTTTCTGAGCCGCTTCGAACATTTTATAATGCAAAGGAACGTCGAATAAGTTCAGAGAATAGTCGGTGTATTTCAGATATTCTTCTAAGCTGTCGAAATCATTTTTCCAGTATTCACCTACAGCATAGAAATTAGCGCCTCGGTCACTTCTTACAGCATCCAGGAATTGTTTGATGAAAATATCATCCATGTGTTTGATGGCATCTAAACGCATTCCATCGAGGCTTAATTCGTTGGAGACCCATATACCCCATTTGCATAATTCTTTTACTACTTCGGGGTGGTTCAGATCCAAATCGTTAAACATGAGGTAATCGTAGTTCCCATTTTCATCGTCTACTCCCTGACTCCAGTTTTTACCTTCTCCAAGAATCCTGTAAATAGCTTTTTTCTGGTTTGCAGCGTTATAATCGGTACCGTCGAAATGAAACCAATGCCATTTGAAGTCCGAATATTTATTATCTCTTCCGGGGAAATTATAACCTGTATAAGCTTCAATCTCGTAAGGATCGCTGATCTTTTTCTCACGGTTATTCGGATCCACTTCAACAGCCTGGAATTTCTCGGTGTATTCACCACCTGCTTTGTGGTTCATTACCGCATCCAGATAAACCGATATCTGATATTTATGCAATTCGGTAATAGCATCGATCAGTTCCTGTTTGGTTCCGTACTTGGTACGTACCGTACCTTTCTGATCGAACTCGCCTAAGTCAAATAAATCGTAGGTTGCATAACCTTCATCTTGTTGCTCGTCTGCTTTGTATGCCGGGGGAATCCATACGGAAGTGACTCCAATATCACTTAAATGCTCTGCGTCTTCTTTTAATTGATTCCAGAAATTTCCATCGTTGGGCAGATTCCATTCGAAATACTGCATCATTACACCGTTTTTCATAGACTTTATATTATATTAGTTTCTAAGGTTTAAACAAGAATGATAAGGTTTGGTTCAAAATGAAAGGTCAGTCCCATTTCCTTTTTACGAATTTATATTTGGTTCTTCGTAACACTTGCATAAAGAGCCGTTGCATATATTTGGTGAAAAATAAGATTGTGGAATTTTTAGCCAGGGTGACATCAATTCCGTACTCCTTTCTGAGTTTATTCTTATCAGTAATAAGTTTTGTTTTAAATGTCATTTTTATATCGTTATCTACATTGGATCCATGGATAATTTCTATCCATTTTTCTTTTTCCGGTTGATGGATATACAGTATTTTGGTTTCCTTATATTGATTGATGTAATAGTGGCTGCCGTATCCTTGTACGGTCTTTATATTGGAGTTATCGCTGCAATCCTCTACAAAAGAGATGAAATGGTTGTTTTCATATCGTATATTGGTAGCGATATTTAGCTGAGTGAAATATTGCAAGCCATAGGTGAAAGAAATAAATGTTTTGGGAGAAGTCCGAGCAGATACTTTTTGTATTTCTGAGATATAATCATAACGTATTGCATCGTCATTATCCAGATACGTTGTGATTATTTTGTTATTTGTTTTATCCAGGTGTTTTTTGATTTCTTCCTGAAAAATAAGAACGAAATTTTGAGCATCCTCCGCAGAAACAAAGCAAGGAATAAAAGGTTCAAACTGGCTCTGATAGTCAGTTATTTTCTTTTTATATAAATCAGGAGTTTCCGCATCAAATAATACGATCCATTTGAAATTTTTACAATCCTGATTTTTAACAGAAGGAAGACAATACTGTTCAAACAAACGGAAACGTTCTTTCAACCATTCCGGAGTTTGGGTAGGTCTATTGGTCTTATCTTTAGTCCACAACCGAATGTTAAAACGGGTCAGAATGAAATGATTCGTATTTTCCATAGAACTATTAAGTTATTTCTTACACTCTTCCAAATATAACTTAGGTAGGATTTTTAAAAAATTACAATATCTTGGAACATTTTTCTTAGGCTCTTCAAAGGCACGGTACAGCCATTCCAGACGTATATTGATCATCCATTGGGGAGCTCGTTTTACGTTTCCGGTACTTGCATTAAAATTAAAGGCAGCGCCTACGCCTACCATTACTCCTTTATCCAGGAAAGGTAGAAGTTTAGACATAAATATTTCCTGTTTGGGGGCTCCTAAGGAAACCCAGATAAGATCTGCAGAATCGAGATTGATTTCTTCTGCTATATTTTTGTAATCAAAATCTTCGACTTTGAGGAAAGGAAGTTCCTTAAAAGTCATGTTAGAAATCGACGGATCTATTTTTGTTAAATTATTTTTAAGGCTATCCAGCACTTCTGTTGTATTTCCGATAAAAAAGTGCCTGAATTTTTTTTGTCCGATATAATGAAGGAAGATACTATTGCCGTTGTAGGAAGTAAATTTCTGTTTATGTATATGTCCCGCTAAGGCAGCTATATTTGCTCCATCACAAATGTTTACCAATGCATTATTGACGATTTTATTGAATGAGATATCCCTGTTTGCGATAGCCAGATTATTGGCTTCTATGGCACAAACATATCCTTTTTTACCTGAAAGGATAGTATCCTCGATAGTTTTGTTGACTTTAGTTTTTTCAAATTCCAATAATATATTAAAGTAGGATTGCATCATATAATTTTCTTACGACAATGGATCAGGAAATGTTGTTTTAGCGGATGGTTTTGTGGTATCGAAACTGAAATCCACAACAAAATGCTGTTCTCTTTTCTCCACCGGAGGGATTTGCATATAATCTCCATACAGGTTTTTCAGATAAGAATGTACATCATTAGGAATATATACCTCTTCGCCTTCAAAGATGGCTTTTTTTGCCGGAAAGAAAACTTCTTTAGGAAAAACTTCTCCCTCATAGTAATCACGTCCCATGGAAATACACTGGTATGTATCTTCTTTCGTACGGGAAACTGTCTTATCGAAGAAATTACATAGGGACCTGTGAGGAACAAAAGAGAATAACATCCCTACTGCAAGACGTGCGTAATAATACACAGTCATTTTCGGGGTAGTTGCCAGGCATTCTTTATAAAATGAATCTTTCCGGTTGGCCCAGGAAGTTTTACATCCGATAATAATGCGGGTGCTATTTGCCAAACCAGCAATTACTTTTCTTTTGAATTTATTGGATGGAGTATTATCAATAGGAAAGACATCTATCCGGATACCATTTTGTCTGTTTTTATTATTATAGACTCTTCTCATTAAGGTATCCTTTTTAATTACCTCCATGAACGTTTCATTGCTTTCTTCTTTTCTTCCGGGAACGGATAATATATATTTGTCGCCTAATTCTTTATCAAAAACCTCGATCAGCTTTTTGTAGTCCTCCCTGTACATCATGATATCCAGGTCATCGTCCCAGGGGATAAATCCCTGATGCCTGACAGTTCCTAAAGCTGAGCCTCCGCACATCATAGCACATAAGTTATATTTCCTACATACTTTAGCTATGTCGAGATATATTTCGAATAAACATCTTTGAAGATCTTTACGTTCTGCTTCCGTGAAGATATAAAAGACATCTTTTTCTTTTGCCAATTTGTTCAAATAGTCTGCTGTTACTCTTCTCATTATTAATTTCAGCTTTCAATAGTTTTTATTTTCGTATATCTATGACTTCACCGGTTAAAGACGAAGTGAGTGTGTTTACAGATGCAATAGCTACAACTTCAGGATTAAGTAAAGTTTCTTCCGGTTCGTTTCCGAAGCTTTTTGTTCGCATAGGAGTTTTTGTGCGTTCCGGATTCAGGCAATTAATCCGGATACCGAAAGAGAACCATTCTTCACTGAGGGCCTGTACTAAATTAACGATAGCTGCTTTAGTCGAAGAGTAAATACTGTATAACATTCTTCCCCGGGTATAGCTGCTACTGGTATAGAGAAGCAAGGATCCCTTGGAATCTTTTAAGTAAGCGTACGATTCTTTTGCAACATTGATAGAGCCTATAAAATTGACATTCACACTATGAATTATTTTGTTATAACTCATACTGTATAAAGCCTCTTTAACCAGTAATCCGGCAGTACATACGACATAGTCGATATGTCCGTTTTCATGGGCAATTTCCGCTAAAACTTTTTTTATATCTTTATCGTTCGAAACATCAATATTATTTTGGGTCCGGCTGAAAGAATAAACTTTTGCTCCTAAATTTTTTGCTAATTTTACTACTTCTTCCCCAATTCCATAGCTACCTCCGAAAACTACCATTACTTTACCTTTTAGTTCTTTAATAGCATTTTCATTCAGTACCCTATTGTCGCTGATCGATTTTAGTTGGAAGAGTTTGTCCAACAAAAACAAATCTTCTCGATAGGTAAGTTTCATATTGAAAACTTCACCTTCAACAACATAAATAGGAGTATCGGGTAGATATTTTTTTACGACCCCACAGTCGTCTGTAGTAATAAAATAAGGATCATTCAGTGCTATTTCATAAGCTTTTTTTATTAATCCCCGTTTAAAACATTGTGGGGTTTGCCCGTTTCGTAGTTTAGCTCGAAGAGGTATGGAAGTAATAAGGTCTTCCTGGTTTACTTCAATAATAGTATCTGTTGTTTTAATAGCTACATCTACTGCCTGATAGGTTTCCAGTGCCTGAATGCAATCATCGACAATCCGTTTATTTACCAGCGGACGGACAGCATCATGAAAAATAAGGTTGTCTTTTTCATTTTCGCCTGCATTGATTGCAGCCAAGCTGGAATGATACCTTTCCTCGCCCCCTTGCAATACTTTCCGGACTTTGGTATATTGATTATTAATAATTAGCTGTTCTACTTCGGGTATATATTCAGCTTTACTTACAATTATTATATCATCGATATTTTTATTTTGCTCGAAAACATCGATTGTATGTTCGATTACCTTTTTACCGGCGACTTTCAGAAACTGCTTGGGAATAGGTTCATCCATCCTTGCCCCACTTCCACCCGCTAAAATAACAGCTATATTTTTCATTCAGATTTTTAAGAGATAGGAACGTTTATAATTTTACAGCTTTTATTCTTCTTATATTTTTAATCTTCATTTTATGATCGTATGC
>JAJBTS010000054.1 GCA_020860885.1 Bacteroidales bacterium | reverse complement strand
GATTTAACCATTTAAGAAAAGGGGTAATAATTTTGGTCAAGATTAAGCTTTGATTTTTATGTTTAATCTCTCGAATTTTATAACGAAATAAGGAAGGAAATTGTTCAAAAACAATTAATTTAAATATTCCTTTTAAGATTTGGCCGACTATATACCTAACTTCTTAGAAAAGTATCTCACCGGATAAAGGACTGCTAAAAATCCGATGATCAAAACAGAAACGAATATTAATAAGACATCCCTCCACTCTACGATTACCGGGTAGGTATCGACAGCAAAAGCGCCTTCAATAGTTCCCAGCCGAATCCACCCAAAATGGTATTGACCAAGACAAATCAAAACACCTGCAACAACTCCGATAATTGCACCTACTGCAGATATTAACCAACCTTCGAAAAGAAATATTCTGGATATAAGAGAATTATCAGCTCCCAGGTTGCGCAAAGTAGTTATATCCTTTTGTTTATCCACCATTAACATAGAAAGAGAACCGATTATATTAAATGCTGCAATCAGGATAATAAAACACAACATAAGGAAGCTTACCCATTTCTCAATACTCATCATTTTAAAAGCTTCTTCCTGTTGCTCGTAACGATCTTTCACTTCGTACTCATCCCCCAAAAGCTGCCGGATTTTCTTTTGTACGGAACTTACACTATATTCCGGTTTGACTTTAATCTCCAGAGAACTAACCTCTTCATCGTATTCGAATAGTTTACGGGCAAAATCCAGAGAAACGAGCATATAGTTTTCATCGTATTCGCGTTGGCTAACCATAAAGACTCCGCCGATATACGCAGGTTCTATATTAAAAGCAGCCAGTGGATTGGCTAGATTCACCTGAACATTCCGTTTGGGGACATATATATCCAACGGATATATGAAGTTAGCATTTACTCCCAGGTTATTTGCCAGGATAATGCCTAATATGGCAAAATAGTTTATCTCATCCTCAAGAATATATTCACCATCGTATAAAATATCCTGAATGTGTGTGATTTTTTCAAAATTATCAGAAACCCCTTTCATAACAGCAGGCACTTGCCTTTCTTTGTATTTCACTAACACATTATCTTCGAGGGTCTCCGAAATAGATTCTATTTCAGGTAAAGAATATATTTCCAGAAAAACATCTGTTTTCGGATTAAACACTTTTCCTTTGGCGGGGGTGATTTTTAATTCCGGATCGAAAGAACTGAACATATCCGAAACCAATCCCTGGAAACCATTAAAAACAGACAAAGTACAAACAGCAGCCAGTGTAGCAATAGCAACTCCACAAACAGCAACCATGGAGATAATATTAATGGCGTTGTGAGTCTTTTTAGAAAAAAGATACCTTTTAGCTATGTAAAGGGAGAGGTCCAAATTCCTGATCTTTTATTCCGTATCGTCTTTTTTATCCTGATTTAATAACTTATCAATGTTATCCAGATAATCTATAGAATCATCCAGGAAAAACGCTAACTCCGGAATACGACGTACTTGTTTTCCGATTTTAACTCCCAATTCATAACGGATCGCTTTTTTATGAGAATTGATATTCTCCATTATCTCTTCGCTCTTAGCAGATGGGAATATACTTAAATAGGCTTTAGCCAAACCTAGATCCGGACTTATCCTGACATTGGTTACTGTAATCATGACACCCGGCATCAACCGTGTCTGGAGCAAAAAGATCTCACTCAGATCTTTTTGTATTTGTCTTTCTATCTTTTGTAATCTTTTACCTTCCATACTAACAAAATTAAAAGTTGAAAATCAAAAGCTGGAAATCAATTCCGAATACCTATCCGGCTCCTTTAAATTCCCGCTTTCAATTTATAAATAATTGTTATCCCATCCCGTAAAGGTAGAATAACTTTCTCAATTCTCTGATCTTGTTTGATCTTTTCGTTAAAACTCAGGATCCCTAATGTTTGTTTATCGTTCGGATGAGGTTTATCCAAAACTTTACCATCCCACAAAGTATTATCCGCCAAAATAATGCCTCCTTCATTTACCTTATCAAAAACCAGATCAAAATACTGGCTGTACAACCTTTTATCAGCATCAATAAATACCAGATCAAAAGAACCGTGTAATTGAGGAATTATCTCCATAGCATCGCCAATATGCAGATGAATCTTACTTTTCAAAGGCGATTGATTGAACTGTTTCCTGATAAAATCTTCGAGTTCATCGTCAATCTCAATGGTATGAATTTCCCCGTTTTCCGGCAGACCTTCCGCCATACATAAAGTCGCATAACCGGTATACGTACCTATCTCTAATATTCTTTGGGGCCGTTGCATGCGCACCAGCATTTTCAGAATCCGTCCCTGTAAATGTCCGGAAAGCATCCGCGGACGAAGGAGATTCACATGAGCGTCTCTGTTTAACCGGGCAAGGAATTCTCCTTCTTCATCTATATGATCTAATATATAATCTTCTATTGACAATGTGTTTACTTGAAGAAAGGAGGTTGAAATTTTCTCACACTATCTAATATTTTCCCTACATTATTTATCTCAAGGAAAGAAGTGCCTCCCCCTTCTCCGAAACTTCCGCTCAAATAAGCTACCATAGCATTTCTGTCAATCATCTGTTTACGTAGTAATTTATTCAACGCATCCAGAAAATATTGTTTGGGATTATCTCTTTCCGGTTGATATTCAGCCCAAACTCCGTAAGACAAAGATAACTCACGGGCGGTTCTTTCTTTATAGCAGATAGCAAATACCGGCGCTTTTCCACGGAAAGCAGCCAGGTTGCGGGCTGTTCTACCTGAAAAGCTATCGGTTACAATAGCCTTTACATGCAGCTTGTTACTCGATTTAACCGCTTGTTTCGATAAAAACGCCGTCACGTCTAAATCATCGTTCGGAGTCGGAACACGGATATCGTTTTCCAGCAATTTCGTTTTCTCGGCTTCCCTGGCAATAGAAGACATTGTTTTTACTGCTTCCAAAGGAAATTTCCCATAAGCCGTTTCTCCACTAAGCATAATAGCATCCGTACGATAATAGATAGCATTGGCTACGTCTGTTACTTCTGCACGTGTAGGACGAGGATTATTGATCATAGAATGTAGCATCTGGGTAGCTACAATAACAGGTTTCTTAGCAGCAACACATTTTCGAATCAGGATACGTTGCAATCCCGGAATCTTTTCCTGTGGAACTTCAATTCCCAAATCCCCACGAGCCACCATAATTCCATAAGAGACTTCCAGTATATCATCAATATTATCCATCCCTTCCTGGTTTTCTATCTTAGCAATGATCTTTATCGGGCTTTGATTTTCATCCAAAATTCTTTGTATGTCCAGAACATCCTGTTTATTCCTCACAAAAGAGTGAGCAATAAAATCAACCTCATTTTCTATTGCATACAATATATTTTTCCTGTCCTTCTCTGTTAACGATGGAAGATTAATGCGTACACCCGGAATATTTACACTTTTACGGCTACCCAGTACGGCATCATTCAAAACTTCTGCAATAAGATATTGCGGATATTTCTCCACAACTTTCAATTCCAGGTCGCCATCATCAATCAGGATCATATCGCCCAATTGCAATTCATTGGCAAAATTGGTATAATTAACAGATATTACTTCTGCAGTTGTTTTCTCCAGAGGTGCACCCTGAATTTTAATTTTATCTCCTGTTTTGAGAGGTATTGGTTCATTGGAAGTGGTTGTGCGTACTTCCGGCCCTTTCGTATCCATCAGGATACCAATCCGGTTAGACACTGCACGAACATTATTTATTATTTTATCAAACCCTTCTTTATCCAGGTGAGCTGAGTTCATTCTCACTACATTCATTCCTGCATCAAACAGTTCTGAAATGAATTCCACATCACATCGCTGATCTGAAATAGTTGCTACAATCTTTGTTTGCTTTAACACGACCTATTATTTTAGTTTTTAAGAATTGAGAGTTTAAAACGAACTCTCTTCAAGCATTACAACTTACCTATCATGGATTTTAACGCTTCTACAGAAAGCCGGTAAGAGTCAAAGCCAAATCCGGCAATCACTCCTTTACATGCCGCCGCAATTAAGGAACGGTGACGAAACTCTTCCCGTGCATGAACATTTGAGATATGCACTTCAATGACAGGCGTCTGTATTGCCTTAATGGCATCGTATATTGCGACTGAAGTGTGTGTATACGCTCCGGCGTTAAGAATTATTCCATCGTATGAAAATCCTTTTTCATGAATTTTATTGATGATCTCTCCTTCAGTATTAGACTGGTAATAGTCTATTTCAACTTCCGGAAACATCCTCTTAAGTTCTTCTAAATAAGAAAGAAAAGAAGAAGAGCCATACACCCCGGGTTCCCTTATACCTAATAAGTTCAGGTTAGGACCATTAATAATCTGAATTTTCATGATTCTCAAGTAAGTTTACTATCTTTGGCTGCAAAATTAATCATTATTATTCAAAAATCATATCCAACGCATGAGAAACGAGGAAATCAACACATTGACGAAGTCTTTCCACACTTATCTTTTGTTGGAAAAATCGTTGTCAAAAAATTCTGTAGAAGCTTATATGGACGATTTGAGTAAATTGATTAATTACTTACAATCCATACAAAAACATCCTCAGGAAGTTGTATTGGACGATTTACAAGATATGTTGATTGCACTCCATGAAATGAATATTAATCCAAGATCGCAAGCCCGTATCATTTCCGGAATAAAATCGTTTTACCGCTTTTTGTCTTTGGAAAAATTAATTGAAACCGATCCTACGGAATTGCTGGAATCTCCAAAAATCGGGCTCAAGCTTCCCGAATTCCTTACTGTAGAGGAGATCAACGATATTATCTCCACCATTGATCTCTCACAAGCAGAAGGACAACGAAATAAAGCCATTCTGGAAACACTGTACAGCTGTGGATTGCGGGTCTCCGAACTGACTGGTTTACGGATATCCGATTTATATCTGGAAGAAGGTTTTATCCGGGTAGAAGGTAAAGGAAGCAAACAACGTCTTGTTCCCATATCTAAAACAGCCGTTAAAGAAATCAACCTCTATTTTCCTGACCGGAACTTCATTCCGGTAAAAAAGGGTTCGGAAGACATTCTGTTTCTGAGTAGAAGAGGCACATCCCTCTCGCGTATCATGATTTTCCATATCGTAAAAGTCCATACAGAATTGGCGGGAATCAAAAAAACGGTAAGCCCCCATACCTTCAGACATTCTTTTGCAACCCATTTATTAGAAGGGGGGGCCAATCTCCGGGCAATTCAGGCTATGTTAGGCCATGAGAAAATTGCTACCACAGAGATTTACACCCATTTAGACCGGGACTTTTTAAGAAGCGAAATATTGGAACATCACCCCAGAAATAAGAAAAGCATACCTTAAACTTAAAGCAAAACCAATAATATCACTATAGAATAACTCAGTCTTTAAAGATTAACTATAAACACTATTACTTAATTATTACTTTTCCTTTTAATCCTGCTTTTACATAATACCACCCTCTTTCATAACCGGAAAAATCAATCATAGCTTTGGAATCCGTTGCATAATCTTTATACAAACATATTCCATTTTCCGTAAAAACCTGAATTAAAGTTCCTGGCTCTGCATTCTCTATATATAGAA
>JAJBTS010000010.1 GCA_020860885.1 Bacteroidales bacterium | reverse complement strand
GTTTGTTTGTTTGTTTTATCGGGTTGTAATAATAAAGAAAAGTATTCATTGGAATATAAGTTTTCTGCCGGTGATAATTTCAAACAAAGAATTGAAATGCAATCCAGTATCACTCAAAGTTACATGGGACAAGAAATGGTTATTTCATCCGATTTAACTACAGACGTCAATTTCGATATTAAAGAAGTTGAAAAAGATAGCTTTACCCTGAATATGTCTTATCAAAAAATGAAAATGGATATGGATATGGGAGTAGCACAAATGACTCTCGATTCCGAAACGGAACAAGAATTTGCTACTATGGAAAATATGAGCCCTATGTTCAAGGCCATGATGGGAATTCCAATGACTCTTGTTATTGACAACAAAGGAAATCTTAAATCTTTCAGTGGAACAGAAAGATTGTATGGAGCTATGTTAAATACCATTCAGGAAGATACCGATGAAACCACCAAACAACAAATGATGGCTATACTTCAACAACAAGTATCTGATGAAACTTTTCAATCTACATTAAAAAATATATTTTTCCAGTATCCTGAAAATGAAATAGCTATAGGTGACAACTGGGATATTAATACAGAAATAAAAAACCAGGGCATGAGCCTGTCTTCCACATTAAATTTGACCTTGAAAGGTGTAGAAGGGAATATCGCGACAATAGCCTGCACCGGAACTTTCTCTACGCCAGAAGGAGGAATTAGTCAGAATATGAACGGCATGACTGCAACCATAGTGATGGATGGAACCTCAGAAGGCACCATTCTGGTAGATATGAATTCCGGAATGTTGACGAAAGGGGATATAAGCCAGAATGTGAAAGGAGTTACTACTATCGGAGATATGGAACTTCCCCAAACCATTCAAACCAAAGTGAATATTCAGTCTATTTAACTAAAAGTCAATTCACATAAATAAAGGGAGATAAAAAATTATCTCCCTTTATTTATATAAGTTATTAGCCAACAGATCTTAAATATTCATCACCGAATTAGCCAGATCTTCGGCTTCTTCCTGAGTAGGAGCTTCTGTATAGATACGAATAATTGGTTCTGTATTGGATTTTCTAAAATGAACCCATTTATCAGGAAAATCAACTTTTACTCCGTCGATATCATTCACAGGATAATCGGCATATTTCTTTTTAATAGAATTCAGTAAAGCATCTACATCTGTCTCCGGAGTCAGGTCCATACGTTGCTTAGCCATAAAATAATTCGGATATTCGGCACGCAATTCAGTGACTTTCTTCCCTGACTTAGCTAACTGTGTAAGGAATAAACCTATGCCAACCAAAACATCCCGTCCGTAATGAGAAGCAGGATAAATGATTCCGCCGTTTCCTTCCCCTCCGATCACAGCATTTGTTTCTTTCATTTTAGCAACTACATTCACCTCTCCTACTGCTGCAGCAGTATACTGTTGTCCGTATTTCTCCGTAACGTCCCGCAATGCACGGGTTGAACTAAGGTTTGAAACTGTATTTCCCGGGGTTTTAGATAAAATATAATCAGCAATCGCAACCAAAGTATATTCTTCCCCAAACATACTTCCGTCTTCATTTACAATCACTAAGCGGTCCACATCCGGATCGACAACAAAACCTACATCCGCCTTTTTAATTTTCATCATCTCTGAAATTTCAGTAAGATGTTTGGGTAAGGGCTCCGGATTATGAGCAAAATCCCCGGTAGGATCCGTATTCAATTCTATAATATTTCGTACACCTAATGCTTCGAGCAACTGTGGGAGAACAATGCCTCCGACTGAATTTACGGTATCAATCGCTACGGTAAAATCAGCGTTTTTAATAGCGTCAGCATCGACTAAATCCAATGCCAATACGTGCTCAATGTGTTTTCTTGTATAAGAATCATCTGATTTTACTTTACCCAAATTATCTACCTCTACGAATTCAAAAGACTCCGCATCAGCAATTTTAAGTATTTCATTCCCTTCATCCGCATTTAAGAATTCCCCTTTTTCATTTAATAATTTGAGAGCATTCCATTGTTTTGGATTGTGAGATGCAGTAAGTATAATTCCTCCGGCGGCCTTCTCCATAGCTACAGCCAATTCTGTGGTAGGAGTCGTAGCTAAACCTATATCTACCACATCCAGTCCCATTCCTGTAAGTGTTCCGACTACAATATTGCGTACCATTTCTCCGGACATACGGGCATCTCGCCCTACGACAATAGTTTTAGAAGGATTATTTCTGGATTTAATTAATGTTGCATAAGCAGCAGTGAATTTTACAATATCCAGAGGAGATAGTCCTTCGCCAGCCTGTCCGCCAATGGTTCCCCGAATTCCGGAAATAGATTTAATTAAAGACATAAAATAAAAATATTAATAGAATTTAGTATACTTCAAATTATGATAATAACGAGCGACAAAATACTGATTATCGTTCTTAGTTCCCAAAGAAGACGGTACGATAAGATTTATAATAGCTTCTTCATAGATATATTGCAGCGGAATAGCCCAACCGTCACAAGAGAAATTATAAAGAACATCCGGTTGTCCATAACTACCGGGTACACCGTAAATAAACTGCATGGGTAAAATAGATTCGGGAGGTACCACAGAATCTTTCGCTCCCGTAACATAAGATTTTACATCTATTAAATAATTAAAACGAACCTGCACACGATCAATCAATGGCCTTACTCTTGTTCCGTTCCCAGAGTCCACTACCTGAATATATAAACCTTCATTGGTTCTGTAAAATTCATTAGCTCCAAAGTTATGATTTGCAGGGTAATTATTCAGGACTTTTATATTTTTGGTAGTAATAAAACGTTCAATGGCTTTTCTTTCCTCCCGTATATATTCCTGGGCCGTTTTTTGATTTTCACAGGCCACCAGAAATATTCCGGCAATCATCGCAGTTAGAATAAATAAAACCGTTTTTCTCATATTATTTTACTTTTCGCACAAAGGTAATTAAAGTCTTTGTAAACATTTGTTTTTTTATACCAATAATTGTTTGTAATTCGGCAATGCTTCTTCAAATAATTCAATTGCATTATCGAGTTTACCGTAAAACTCTCCGCCGGATGCATTGAGATGTCCTCCACCTCCGAAAACCTCCGAAGAAAATTGATTGGTAGGAAATGTTCCTTTCGAACGTAAAGATATTCTTACCATATCTTTTTCTTCCCGTATAAAGACGGAAAAAATAATTCCTTCTATACTTAACGGGATATTTACAAATCCTTCCGTATCTCCTTTTTTCCACTGAAAACGTTCTTGTTCTGCAGAAGAAAGAGTTATTAACGCAGTTTTATATTCCGGGTATATTTTCATCTTCTCAAAAAGCACATACCCCTGTAAACGAATTCTACATTCCGAATAGTTATTGTAGACTTTATCGTAAATTTCATCTTTATTGATTCCTTTTCCTAAGAGCTCACTAATAATATAATAGATCTGTGGAGAATTTGAATTAAAAGTAAAAGCTCCGGTATCTGTCATCATTCCGGTATAAATACATTCTGCAGCATTTTTATCCATAATGTCGAACATACCCATCCGGCAGATAAAACGAAAAATCAATTCACTGGTGGAAGATATATCAGGATAAGACATAGTTACATCGCAAAAATCATCCGGATCCGGATGATGATCAATCATAATCTTTTTAGCTTTAGAATTTTCTACCAGAGGACCTAAATGATCAATCCGCTTCAAAGTATTAAAATCGAGACAGAAAATTAAGTCTGCTGCTTCAATCAACTCTTTCGCCAATTTCTCTTTCCTCTCCCCGATGGTTATATCGTTAGCTCCTTTCATCCACCTCAGAAAGTCAGGGAAATTATTCGGCACCAATACATTCACCGATTTTCCTAATTCTAATAAGAAGTGATACAATCCAAGAGAAGAGCCTAAAGCATCTCCATCAGGAGACACATGTGAAATAATTACAATCTTATCGGACTCATCCAAAATTTTACCTGCTTTCTGTATAAAGTTTTCTGCGATAATCTTATTTAACATTCTTTTTGCATTAATGATGATTTTATAGAGCTGACTTTGATCCGGTCAACAAAGGTAGTAAATTAGCCTATATAGTCCAATAATTAATAAAATATACAAATAAACAACCTTTTTTCGGATTAGAATAAAACAAATCAAGGTGGCAATTATATATAGAAAAAATACATCGATTTTACTTAAAGATAAAGAGGCTATACTTCGGAAAGGTAACCTATCCAGAAAAGAAATACAATAAAACATATATTTCAACACTTCATTCAAAGAAATCCATAGAATAGACACTTTACCAAAAATAGCGTACGACGACAAAGTTACCGGAATCAGGAATAATAAAATTGTAACCAACGGAATAATGCAAATATTGGTAAATAAGAATAGCAGAGGGAATTGATTGAAATAATATACAGAGAGAGGTAATACACCTATTTGTGCTGATAAAGAAATAGTGGTGAGATTCCACACATACTGAATAATTTTATTTTTTGACTCATACAATTTATTCAGGTAAGGATTGAGTATCAAAATGAATAAAACCGCAGAAAAACTTAATTGAAAACCTATATCGTAGAGGTATAGGGGACTAAACAACATCATAAAAAATGCAGTAAAAGCCAGTGTATTAAGGGAAAATAGTTTTAAGAAAAAAAGTCTGCCGATTCCAAAAAGAGTTATCATAATCGCAGCCCGGATAACAGAAGGGGAAAGATTGACTAATAAGGCAAATCCCCATATCAGTGGAAATAATATCATATACTGAAGTATTCTCCCTCGAAATGAGTTTCCTATAAAAGAAATAAAAAAATAAATCATTCCGAAAAGAATCGAAAAATGCAGTCCGCTAACAGCCAAAACATGTCCGGCTCCAATATTTGAAAAAGAAGCCCGTAAACTTTTATCCATATCCTGTTTGAAACCAAAGAACAATGCAGAAGCAATCGAAAAGTAATTTGCATCCGGAATTACTTCCTTCATTTTTTGCATAAGCAATTTTCTAAACAACAGAGCATTCATAGACAGTGAAATATTTTCTTTTTCTGTCTTCACCCAATTGTTTTTTCTGACAAATCCAGTAGCCGCAAAAGATTGTTTTTGCCTGTATAAGGGTGCCCTTTTCATTTCAGCATAGAGTATCAAACAATCTCCGACCTCTAACAAAGAGGATTTTCTATCCCGAGCAATATACAAAACAGCTTTTTGACCTAATGCTTCCCGCTCTTGTAATCCTGTATTGATAATTTGCACCTCACATTGGTAAACCTTCGTTTTTTTGGAGGGTTCGTTTATTAGCCGGACTTTATATAATCCTGTTTTATGCATCACTTTCCATTCAATATGTTGCTCTGCCGTATATAATAGAAAAGCCCCAAGAGTAAACAAAAGAATAAATAATCCGAGACCAAATAGAAAACGTAAACTATAATATCTCAGACAAAAGGGAATATTAGACACCAATAGTAATAAAATTGCTCCAATTATAAAATATAAAAAAAACGGAAAGAGATTGTAATAGCTTTGGACAACAATGCCTACAAGAAAAAACAATAATATACGTATAAAAGGAGCTATATGGAATAGATTAATCAAAATGATAAGTTTTGTTTAATATAAAAGTCAATACATT
>JAJBTS010000261.1 GCA_020860885.1 Bacteroidales bacterium | reverse complement strand
ACCATATTCTGTTTTAAGAATCTCAGCAAGTTCGTTTACTTCCTTTACGGTTAAGTTTACTAATTGTTCAGCAAAAGCTTTCAAATCTGCCATTTTTTTATAATTTAATTTGTTTAAATAATCGATTATTTTTTTATCTTTCTGAAAGAGTTTTCAAAACTCCGTGGATTGTTTGTCCACCTGAACTAAGAGCAGAAATAACATTTTTAGCTGGCGATTGCAACAATGCAATAACATCACCAATAAGTTCATTTTTACTCTTAATTGAAACAAGTAGATCAAGGTTTTCTGCTCCAATGTAAAATCCTTCTTGAACATATGCAGCTTTCAATTTAGGAATATCTGTTCCCTTTGCAAATGTTTTAATCAATTTTGCAGGACTATTGGCATTATTAGAAAACATAATAGCCGTATTTCCTTTCAAAGCAGGATCCAAGGCAGAAAAATCTCCTTCTACTTTTTCCAAAGCTTTTTTAAACAGGGTATTTTTTACAACAACCAGTTTAATTTCTTGTTTATTACACTCTCTTCTTAAGTTACTTGTCTGAGCTGCATCTAAAGTAGCTATATCAGTCAAATAGAAGTTCGTGTATTCACCTACAGTATTCGCAATCTGTTCTATAACAGAGGTTTTATCTTCCTTTCTCATAATTCAGTCTTTTTAATTTTCATCAATCGATTTAGGGTCTATTTTAATACCCGGACTCATTGTACTAGAAAGATAAATGCTCTTAACATAAGTACCCTTAGCAGCAGTAGGCTTCAACTTCATTAATGTATCTACAAATTCCTTGGCATTATCACGAATTTGTTCAGGAGAGAATGATACTTTACCAATAGAAGTATGAACGATACCGGCTTTATCAACTTTAAAGTCAATTTTCCCTTGTTTTACTTCTCTTACTGCATTTGCGACATCGTTAGTAACAGTACCACTTTTAGGATTAGGCATTAAACCTCTTGGACCTAATACTCTACCTAAAGCTCCGATTTTACCCATGATAGCCGGTTGAGTAATGATAACATCAATATCAGTCCAACCACCTTTAATTTTGTCTATATATTCATCAAGTCCTACATAGTCAGCCCCTGCTTCTTTTGCAGCAGCTTCCTGATCAGGAGTACATAATACGAGAACCCTAACTTGCTTACCTGTTCCATGAGGCAATGAAACCACGCCTCTTACCATTTGGTTAGCTTTACGGGGGTCAACACCCAATCTGACATCGATGTCAACGGAAGCATCAAATTTGCAGTAGTTAATTTCCTTAACCAAAGCCGATGCTTCTTTAAGAGTGTACGTTTTCCCTGCTTCAACTTTGCTTAAAGCCAACTTTTGATTTTTTGTAAGTTTACTCATATCTCTATTGAAGTTTTTAATTATTTACAGGGAAATCCCCTTTTACTGCTATACCCATACTTCTGGCTGTTCCGGCAACCATTTTCATGGCTGATTCAACAGTAAAGCAATTTAAGTCTCCCATTTTATCTTCTGCAATTAACTTCACCTGATCCCAGGTAATCTCCGCCACTTTCTTACGATTAGGCTCTGCAGAACCACCTTTCAATTTTGCAGCTTCCATTAATTGAACTGCAACAGGTGGGTTTTTAACAATAAAATCAAAAGACTTGTCAGCATAGTAAGTTATTACAACCGGTAATACTTTACCTGCCTTGTCTTGGGTTCTGGCATTAAATTGCTTGCAAAACTCCATAATATTGATACCCTTGGAACCCAATGCAGGTCCAACAGGGGGAGAAGGATTTGCGGCTCCTCCTTTAATCTGTAATTTTAGCTGTCCAGCAATCTCTTTCGCCATTGTTAAAAATTTTAATTTGTAAACACTAATAACTAAAAAAGGAAGAATTCAAAAAGCGTAACCTTATCGAATTATTCTTTTTCAACTTGTAAATACCCCAACTCAAGGGGACTCTTCCGACCAAAAATTTTGACCATAACTTTGAGTTTTTTCTTATCAGGATAAATCTCTTCGATCTCACCGTGGAAGCCGGTAAATGGGCCAAAATTAATCTTAATGGTTTCGCCAACAATATAATCAATATCAAACTCTTCAGGTTGAACTTGTAGTTCGTCTGCTTTTCCTAAAATCCGGCTTACTTCAGCTGGACGTAAAGGTACAGGGTTATTCCCTCCAAGAAAACCGATTACAAAATTGACATTTTTCAGGAAATGCATCACCTCTCCTACCAAAGCAGCTTCAATAATAATATAACCGGGAAGAAATGCTCTTTCTTTGTGAACCTTCTTTCCGTTTCTATTTTGAATAATCTTTTCTGTAGGAATAATGATTTGAGAAATATATTCCTCTAAACCATTATTTTTGATTTCTGCTTCAAGATATTCTTTTACTTTATTCTCCTTGCCATTAACAGCACGGAGAACATAAAATTTCTTTTCAATTTCAGACATTTCTTAAATTAAAAGATTTTATTGTAAAAGAAAGAAACAACACTCTCAAAAGTGAAGTCAATTGCAAATATAACACATGCCATTATAAGGGAAGCGATCATGACAACAACAGTGCTACTTGACAACTCCTGTTTAGTAGGCCAAGAAACCTTATGTACAAGTTCGTTATAAGATTCTTTAATATAGTTAATAATCTTTTTCATTATATAATGTAGTTTATTTGCACGGGTCGAGAGACTCGAACTCCCGACACCTGGTTTTGGAGACCAGTGCTCTACCAACTGAGCTAGACCCGTAAATTATCAGTAAACAGTTATCCATTAAATTCCGTAACTGTTTACTGATTATATTAGTAATTGAAATTATTCAATAATTTCAGTGATCTGACCAGCACCTACTGTACGTCCACCTTCACGGATAGCAAAACGAAGACCTTCGCTACAAGCTACCGGGTAGATCAGTTCAATAGTAATTGTTACGTTATCACCAGGCATAACCATTTCAGTTCCTTCCGGAAGAGTAATTTCTCCAGTTACGTCTAATGTACGAATATAGAACTGAGGACGATATTTGTTATGGAATGGAGTATGGCGACCACCTTCTTCTTTTTTCAAGATATATACCTCAGCTTTAACTTTAGTGTGAGGTTGTACTTTACCTGGGTGAGTTATAACCATACCACGTTTGATCTCATTTTTATCAACACCGCGAAGCAATAAACCAACGTTGTCACCAGCCTGACCTTCATCGAGAATTTTACGGAACATTTCTACTCCCGTAACAACTGATTTCTTACCTTCTGAGCCTAAACCAATAATCTGAACTTCTTCTCCAGTTTTGATGATACCAGTTTCGATACGTCCAGTAGCAACGGTACCACGACCTGTAATAGAGAAAACGTCTTCAACAGGCATCAAGAATGGTTTATCAACATCACGTGGAGGAAGAGGAATCCATGTATCAACAGCATTCATCAACTCCATAATTTTGTCTTCCCATTCAGGAACACCATTCAAACCACCTAATGCAGAACCTTGAATAACTGGAGTATTTTCTCCGTTAAAGTTATAGAAATCAAGAAGTTCTCTCATTTCCATTTCTACAAGTTCCAACATTTCTGGGTCATCAACGATGTCCACTTTATTCATGAAAACAACCAATTTAGGAACGTTTACCTGACGAGCCAAAAGAATGTGTTCACGAGTTTGAGGCATAGGACCGTCTGTTGCTGCAACAACGATGATAGCACCGTCCATTTGAGCAGCACCGGTAACCATGTTTTTCACATAGTCAGCGTGACCTGGACAGTCTACGTGAGCATAGTGACGATTTTCTGTTTCGTATTCTACGTGAGCTGTATTAATAGTAATACCTCTTTCTTTTTCTTCCGGAGCATTATCAATCTGATCGAAAGATTTGATCTCAGAAAGACCTTTCTTTGCTAATACAGTAGTGATAGCTGCAGTCAAAGTCGTTTTACCGTGGTCAACGTGACCGATTGTACCGATGTTAACGTGGGGTTTCGACCGGTTAAAATGTTCTTTTGCCATAATTAATTGATCTTTATTTAATGAATGTTACTTTTCTTCTTGATTTAATAATACCTAATCTGTCAATTTAACGAAATGCATTACCTTAATAATTACATTACTTTACCAAACACATTAATTATACTATTATCATTTAGAGCCGATGACGGGAATTGAACCCGTGACCTCTTCCTTACCAAGGAAGTGCTCTACCTCTGAGCTACATTGGCAACCTCGAGCGGAAGACGGGACTCAAACCCGCGACCCTCAGCTTGGAAGGCTAATGCTCTATCAACTGAGCTACTTCCGCAATTTAGTTAACAAATTATTGAGGCTTAATTGTTAACTGTTTTTTGTGGGCAGTGATGGATTCGAACCACCGAAGACGTAAGTCATCTGAGTTACAGTCAGACCCATTTGGCCACTCTGGTAACTGCCCTATTGAGAGCCTCTTGTCGGATTCGAACCAACGACCCCGAGATTACAAATCACGTGCTCTGGCCAACTGAGCTAAAGAGGCATTCATTACATCAAACAACCGTTCCGACTCCATTTTTTAGACCGAAACGGTTGCAAAAGTACATATTATTTTTGGAACAAACAAACTTTATAAGTTTTTTTTACAAGTTATCAGACGTCTATTTTTTTTGATTTAATTTTTCTTTGGATTTAACCACCTGACGCTCTAATTTATCCACACAACTGCCTATTGCTTCTTCAAATGTATCGGCAATCTCCTGCACAAAAAACTCACGGCCAGGAAGCAGTAGTTTTATAGAAGCTTCTTTATTTGCACTGGTTTCTGGTTTAACTACTTTTAAAATTACTTCAGCCAAAATTATTCCGTCATTAAACTTAGACAAACGGCTTACTTTCTTTTGGATAAAAGACTCAAGTCTTTCTGTAGCCTCGAAATGAATTGCTTGAATAGTGATGTCCATAAAAACCTCCTTGTTGTTTTAAGCTCTTGGATGAGCCTGGTGATACGCTTTTTTTAATTCTTCAAAAGTTGTATGTGTATAAACTTCGGTGGATGATAAGCTTGCATGGCCCAATAGCTCTTTTACCGCATTCAAATCGGCACCGTTATTTAACATACTTGTTGCAAATGTATGCCTCAAAATATGAGGACTTCTTTTGGATAAATTCGGAACATCAGACAACCTTTTTCTTACAATATTATATACCAGACTATTTGATAATCCAGAACCATCTTTTCTCGTAAAAAAAGACCTTACTCCTTCAAGCGGAATTCCTTCGTCTCGCACTTTTATATAAGAATACAAAACATCCTTAAGCGAATCTGAGAAAGGAATAAGACGTTGTTTGTTCCGTTTTCCATTTACTTTAATCAGTTGAGCTGCAAAATCTATATCTTCATCTTTTAGTGCAACCAACTCGGCACAGCGAATACCCGTACTATAAAAAATTTCCAGAATTGCACCGTCCCGTATTCCTTCGAAAGAATCTTCTAACTTCAATTCTGAGAGTAAATGATCCATATCTTTCTCTTTAACAAAATAAGGCAATGCTTTACTCGTTTTAGGACCACGGATATTTTTCACCGGACTAGTTTTCAAATATTTATTCTTACATAAATACTTAAAGAATGATTTCAAAGAACTTAACTTGCGATTAACAGATAATGAAGAATAACCCTCCTCCATTA
>JAJBTS010000117.1 GCA_020860885.1 Bacteroidales bacterium | reverse complement strand
GTAATAAAGTAAATTCAATTTATCAAGAGTTTATATTTCAATTTTTATGCATACATGGATTGTATTCTTCCTGTTTTTTCAGGGTAAGTTTTTAATAACCTCTTCCACCGAATGAATTCTTCACTATCCATGAAATAGGTTTGCTTTCCGTTTTTTTATTACCATTGTAAGACAAACAACAAACGCACCTTCGAGTACCTCGTATTCCGTATTTTGTTGTTTGATATAATCCTCAAACAAGACTCTTTTTTCAGGATATTTTTCCATCAATTCGTTGCATCTGACAATTATGGAATCGAATTCCTGATCATGTTCTTCATTTATTGCCTCAGGTTCTTCGGGAATCAATTCATCGACCAGTTGCATTTCTGCCCGGGCAATCTGATCCAATAACTCACTTCTTTTGAGTATGGCAGGATGATAAAATTCAGCCGAATCTTCCCTGTAGGCATCATCGATCAGAATCAATCCATCCTCTTTCAAACACTTACTCAGTTTCATCAAGGTTTCATAATAGTTTCCAAAGACCTGCCCGATAGCTCCTAAGATAATAATATCAGCGGGTGGGAATTCATGGATCTTTTCTCTTATATCTGCTGTTTCAAAATGGCATAAAGAACTTACGTTGTATTCAGAAGCTTTTTGTTTTGCCTCTTCGATAAATTCCGATATTCCATCGTATCCCCAACATTCGCATCCTAGTTCATGGGCAATCCGTATAGATACAGCTCCTTTACCACATCCCAGATCCAGGATTTTTAATCCGGGGTAATTCTCCTTATATTTTTTTATAAGCCGGATCATGTCGGAAGGAGAAGCTCCGATCTCCCAAAAGTCCTGTAAAATATAGGGAAGATATTTAAAGATCTCGCTATTCGTCCCATCCATAGCGGCTACGACGCTCTCTTCTAATGTTTTATGCATTGTCATTATTATATGTAGAATTCTTTTACAAAAATAACTAAAAAGAATAGAAAGCCAGGATACCTATAAAGAGAGAACATAGAATTCAGGAGAAATTTTGAAGCTATCTCTTAGATTTTATGAGTACTTTTGCACTATAAACAAACGGATTTTTAAGATGAAAGAAAATAAATACGACGATGCAAAGTTTTTCGAACAGTATAAAAAAATGAACCGTTCGGAAAAGGGCCTCGAAGGAGCGGGCGAATGGTATGTATTGAAAAACATGCTTCCCGATTTTACAGGCAAAGATGTCCTGGACCTGGGATGCGGATTCGGATGGCATTGCCGGTATGGAATGGAGCAGGGCGCTAAATCGATAACTGGTATTGATATTTCTCAAAAAATGCTGGAAAGAGCCAACGAAATTAACTCTTTGAAAGGCATTGAATACATCCGGAAACCCCTGGAAGACGTTGATTACCCTGCGGAACAATTCGATCTGGTAATAAGTTCGCTTACCCTTCATTATATCGAATCGTTTGAATCTTTGGCTAGAAAGGTCTACAAATGGTTGCGTACCGGAGGAAGCTTTGTTTTCTCGGTGGAACATCCTGTATTCACAGCCTATGGTACACAGGAATGGTTTTACGACGAAAACGGCAAAATACTTCATTGGCCTGTCGATAATTACTTTATTGAAGGAAGAAGAGAAGCCAACTTCCTGGGAGAAAAAGTAATCAAGTATCACAAAACGTTGACGACCTATTTGAACAGCCTGCTGAAAGCCGGTTTCACTATCCGGGAAATCGTAGAGCCGGAACCCAGCGCGGAGATGCTAAAAGAATTTCCTGATATGAAAGATGAACTGAGAAGGCCTATGATGCTGCTTATTTCCGCCCGGAAATAGATCTCTTTAAAGAAAATATTAACCTTTAAGATTTAAACCAATCTCTATCCTAAACGTTAGAAAGATAAAGGCTTTTATAAATAAAATCCTTTGTAGTGAATATATAATTTAATTTTCTGACTATGAAAGAGAAAGATTTAAGTAAAGATGAAATGGGAATGTCTTACGACATCGACAACGAAAATAATCATTTACCGGATCAGCCGGCGGAAGAATTTATAGGAGATAAGGCAGATTGGTCGAAAGATATTTCCGAATACGAAAGGAAAGAAGAAAAAAAGAGATGGGATTGAACTATTCTAACTAGTTAGATCTTATTTTATATTGTTGTTTTGACTGAATAATTTTTCGGATAGGTTGCCTCATCCGAAAAATTATTTTATCTGCTGATTTCTATTTTATTTACAGATTCAACGGGTTTATCTTCATGTATTTCAATGATCCGGGTCGTTACTGCAAATTCATCCGGAAAAATTTTACTCCCCATTTCATTTGCCCAGGCTTCTGTAAACTCAGCTCCTATATATATGATCATAGCAGAATAATAGATCCAGGTAATCAAAACAGCCAGAAAAGCAGCAGCCCCATAAACATTTCCTACATTTGCGATTCCTATATATAAAGATATAGCCCATTGCCCTATCAAAAACAAGACTGTAGTTACCAACGCTCCGACAATAACATCCCTGATCTTTATCTTAGCATCCGGCAACATTTTAAAAATCAAAGCAAAAATAAAAGCCGTAACTCCTACATTGATTATCATTCCTATAATTTTCACCAAAGATTGTGCAACATCCGGGTAATTAGACATAAATCTGTCGCTTAGATTTCCAATCACATTGGAAATTGTAAATGTAATCAACAGGATGAAAGCAAACACCAGAATGATAGAGAAAGAGAGCAACCGGTTCTTAATGAATTTAAGCCATCCTTTTTTAGGAATGGCTTTGATTCCCCAAATGGTATTCAGTGAACCCTGCATTTCGGCAAAAATAGCAGTGGCACCAAATATAGTCACTCCTAAGCTTATAATTCCCGCCAGGTTGGAAGTATCGGCATTTTCTGCGTTTTCAAGGATAGCCCTCAACTGGTTTACCGCATCCGTACCTACTACGGGTTGCAATTGTATATAAAGCTGATTGGCTAAATCCATGTGTAAAAAAGTTCCGAGAGTAATCAGGAAAGACAGCAGAGGAATCATCGAAAAAAGCGTAGCATAAGCCAGAGAAGCACTTAACCTTGTAACATTATCATCCCCAAAACCCTGAAAAGTATCTTTGAAAATCTTAATTAATACCGGGAAGGTGAGTTTCTTCCTCGTATTTGACTCGTATTTCATTTAAGTATTTTTTCTTATCAACAAAAAAATTAACTCTTTTGTTCAAACGTAGTCTTATATCAGCAGGAAAGATACCCCTAAAATTTAAAAGTAAAAATTACAAAGATTTCATACAACTCCAAAGGAGTTTATCGATAAATAAATTAAAAAGTTCTATTTTTGTAAAATATTTACTGGATACAACTGGTTTCCGGACTACGAATACTCCAGGAAGATATCTCAAAAGCATATCCCTATCTTATGACTAAATCATTAAAAAAGAAACGAATCGTACTTATTGTAGTATTACTGACTGCATTATTCACTTATTGTGAAAATAAGTGGGAATTGAAAGACCTCATTCCAACCTCTCATGCAGATGAACAACATCAGGAACGAGAATACGACTATTCCATAAAAGTGATTGGAATCTCCGATGGGGATACTTTTACAGGTTTAACGCAGGATAATATAGAAATACGTTTCAGGATTTACGCCATTGATGCTCCTGAGAAGAAGCAAGCCTTTGGGGAGAAATCGAAGCAATACCTCTCCAATCTGATCTACAACAAAAGAGTAGGAATCGTTGTACAGAAGAAAAACGACGGATATGGGAGACCTGTTGTCTGGGTTTATACTCCAGACGGAAAAGATGTTTCAGCAGAGATGCTGAAAGAAGGGATGGCCTGGCATTTTAAGAAATATGACAAGTCGGAAGAATACGCCGCCCTGGAAAGTTCAGCCAGAATAAAACAAGTGGGATTGTGGAAAGACAAGAACCCTGTAGCTCCCTGGGATTTCCGGAAAAACAAAACAACCGGTAAAAATAGTAAATAAGATTTGCCAATAATATCTTACCTTTGTTCTATGAATGCAGAAAATCGAGCAATCCTATTATCCAATCTGGGCATCGACAGCCTGAATGAAATGCAAATTGCGACTCAGGATACTATTATCAATGAACACAATGTATTATTATTATCTCCTACCGGCTCAGGGAAAACAGTGGCTTTTTTATTGCCTGTCCTCCAATTACTGAAAGAGGATATAAAAACGGTACAGTGTTTGATCATTGTCCCTTCCCGCGAATTGGCTCTTCAGATAGAACAGGTATGGAAAAAAATGGGAACCAAATACAAAGTGAATATTTGCTACGGAGGACATTCTATTGAAACCGAACTTAAAAACCTGAGTAATCCTCCGGCCTTACTGATCGGAACACCCGGACGACTAACGGATCATCTGAAACGAAAATCTTTTGATACGGATTCTATCCAACTATTAGTATTGGATGAATTCGATAAATCCTTGCAATTGGGTTTTCAGGATGAAATGAATACTATTATTTCTCAATTGCCTTTTTTACAGAAAAAGATTTTGGTTTCTGCGACTTCCGATGTGGAAATTCCGGACTTTATTCAACTAGGAACACCTGCTATTCTTGACTATACACACGAAGAGAAAAGCAAAGATCTTTCACTTAAACTCGTTTTCTCACCGGAGAAAGATAAAATAGAATCTTTATTTCAACTCATAGGTTCATTCCATTCTGAACCTGCACTTATCTTCTCTAATCATAGAGGAGTAGCGGAACGTATCAGTGACCTTCTAAACAAAAAGGGTATCCAGACAGGTTATTATCACGGAGGTATGGACCAGGACGACAGGGAAAGAATCCTCATTCAATTCAGGAACGGCAGCCTGAATTATTTAGTTACGACCGATCTGGCTGCAAGAGGTTTGGATATTCCTGAGATGAAACACGTTATTCATTACAACCTACCCTCCAAAGAGAGCGAATTTACTCATCGCAATGGCCGTACAGCCCGTATGGATGCTTCCGGAACCGTATACATACTGATGTATAAAGATGATAAAACACCTGAGTATATCCCTGACGATTTAGAAATACTAAAAATCGAAAAGTGTAAATCATTACCCAAACCTCCGGATTACCAGACTATTTATATAAGCGGAGGCAAAAAAAAACAAACTGAATAAAAGCGATATTGTGGGTTTCTTTTTACAAAAAGGAAAATTGGATAAGTCCGATCTGGGGCTGATTGAAGTGAAGGATTTTATATCTTTTGTTGCGGTGCGTTCGTCGGTTATAAAAACCTTACTTTCTAACATAAAAGATGAAAAGATGAAAGGCAAAAAGTATAAAATAGAAATAGCCCGAAATACCGTAAAAAGAGTTTGAATCTTTAAGAGGTATTATTCTGAGGTTCTTATCCATATAATTTCCTAATTTCTAACAAGATATTTTTTGATGTGTTTTTTAATATATCTCTCCATGGTCAAACTTCTCTAACAAATAGTTCGTTTTATTTTTTAAGTTTTGAAAGAACTTATAGCGCTCTTTTGCCGAAGCTCCACTTAAACGAAGGGATTTGGATGTAGTATCTTTCATCCATTTTTCTACTTCCGAACAGAAATATTCATTAGAAGTAAAAATACCGTTAATTGTATATAATTTGATCGAGGTTACCGTAATTCCATCCCTTTTGGTAATCATAAAATCATTCATGATATCGAC
>JAJBTS010000086.1 GCA_020860885.1 Bacteroidales bacterium | reverse complement strand
CCTCACCCACTCCTAGTACAGTTCTGTTCCAAGGTCAAACACAGGAAATCTTTCAGTCTGTCCATCCTTACAAATAGCTTTGGTTCTGTACATCCATGCCCAGTAACAGTCTTTGAAGGGCTATCAGCAAAATCTTAAAAATCATTTTCACAGTCACAGAATTCTCCTTTGTGACATCTTTTTACTTTTGAAGGAAAATCACTTACCAATTGATAATTATGTGTGGTCATAATAACTGCCGTTCCTTGTCCGCAGATTTCGTGTAACAACTGAACTATTTTATGGCCTGAATCAGAATCAAGATTTCCAGTAGGTTCATCAGCCAGTATTATCTCCGGTGAATTCAACAATGCCCGTGCAATAACAATTCGTTGCTGTTCTCCTCCCGATAACTGATAAGGCATTTTATAACCTTTCTTTGTCATTCCTACTTCATCCAGTACTTCAATAATTCGTTCGTTAATGGCATCGTTATCTTTCCAGCCGGTAGCTTTTAAGACGAATTCCAGGTTTTTATTTACAGAACGGTCTGTAAGGAGCTTAAAATCCTGAAAAACAATTCCCACTTTTCTTCTTAGCATAGGAATATGTTTTTCTTTTATTTTACGGAGATTATAATCCAGGATAAATGCTTCTCCTTTATCAATAGGCATCTCAGCATATAAAGTTTTAAGAAGCGTGCTTTTGCCCGATCCTACTTTACCGATAATATAAAGAAACTCTCCTTTCTCTTGTTGAAAAGTAATATTTTGTAGAATAACATTTTCTCCTCTACTTATTTCAACATTCCTATAATCAATTAATATCTCTCCCACAGCTTTTAAATTAAAATTGGAAACCAGAAACCAAATAATTACCTCAAGGATTATTCCTTCATTCTAATATTTCGTTTCTTATTTTATTATTCGTGTCTTTTCATTAATTCCTTCGCTAAATCTTCTATTCGATATCCTTTGTAGGTTAATAATACAATTAAGTGATATAAAAGATCAGATCCTTCGTACAGAAGACGTTCATCGTTTCCATCCATAGCTTCTATTACTGTTTCGACAGCTTCTTCGCCTACTTTCTGTGCCATACGTCCAATTCCTTTATTAAAAAGTGAAGTAGTATAAGAACCTTCCGGCATTTCCTGTCTCCGGCGAATAATAAAATCCTGAAGATATTTTAGAAACATGATATGTTCTTCATTTTTTTCATTAAAGCAAGTATCGGAACCTGTATGGCAAACAGGACCTAATGGATTTACTTTAATCAATAAAGTGTCTTTATCACAATCTTCACTCATAGAAACTACTTCTAAAAAATTACCGCTCTCCTCTCCTTTTGTCCATAAACGATTTTTCGTACGACTAAAAAAAGTAACCCTACAGGTTTCCATAGTCTTATTTAATGCTTCCTCATTCATAAATCCCAGCATCAGAACTTTATTAGTCTTATCATCTTGAATAATTGCAGGAATCAAGCCTCCTAATTTATTAAAATCCAGTTTCATATAAATTTATCTTTATTTTATTCATTTGTTATCGAACCGCTATATTCTCTCTCTTAAGATAATCTTTTAGTTCTTTTATATCAATTTCACCAAAATGGAAGACACTGGCTGCTAATGCAGCATCTGCTTTTCCTTCAACAAATACATCTTTGAAATGTTCTTTTGCTCCAGCTCCTCCGGAAGCAATGATAGGAATTGTAAGTGTTTCCGATAGCTGTGCTAATGCTTCATTAGCGTATCCGGTTTTAACACCGTCATGAGCCATAGAAGTAAATAATATTTCCCCGGCACCACGATTTTCGGCTTCTTTTGCCCAACTAAATAATTCTTTATCCGTAGGAATACGTCCGCCATTTAAGAAGCAGATCCATTTACCATCCATAAAATCTGCATCAATAGCAGTGACACAGACTTGAGAACCAAAATTGCCTGCTATTTCCTCTATCAGTCTAGGATTACGAATTGCAGATGAATTTATAGATATTTTATCTGCTCCTGCATTCAATAATTTATCTACATCTTTTAATTCATTAATTCCTCCCCCTACCGTAAAGGGAATATTTAAGTTTGCAGCAACACTCTTAACCAAATCAAGAAAAGTTTTCCGTCCTTCATGAGAAGCTGTAATATCCAGATAGACCAATTCATCGGCACCTTTTTCGCTGTATTGCCTGCCTAATTCTACAGGATCTCCTGCATCACGGAAGTTGACAAAATTAATTCCTTTTACAGTTTTACCATCTTTTACGTCTAAGCAAGGTATAATTCTTTTTGCTAACATATTAATCTTGATTTTCTATGTATTTCAATAATTCTTTGAGTTGAATCCGTCCTTCATATATAGCTTTCCCAATAATAACAGCCGGAATCCTTGCTTCTTCCAAGAGTTCAACATCTTGTATGCCGGATACTCCGCCACTTGCAATCAGGTAAAGGCCGGGGTCTTCTTTTCTGATTTCTTTGTAAAGTTGAATATTTGGTCCTTCTAACATTCCGTCTTTACTTATATCTGTACAGATTACCTTATTTATACCACATTTTCTCCAGGAATGAATAAAGGGAATGACATCTTCGTCCGTTTCTTCAGTCCAACCGGCAACCGCTATTTTTCCATTTCTACAATCGGCTCCTAATATAATTGAGTTACCGCCAAATTTATCAATCCATCGCTGGAAGATTTGTGGATTCTTAACAGCAATACTTCCTCCGGTTACCATCTGTGCTCCACTCTCAAAAGCGATCTCCAGATCAGCATCTGATTTTAATCCTCCTCCAAAATCTATAATTAATGATGTACGGGAAGCCACTTTTTCTAAAATCCGGTAGTTAATGATGCGATGAGCTTTTGCTCCATCTAAATCCACCATATGAAGACGTCTGATTCCATGATCTTCAAACATCTTAGCAACTTCCAAAGGATCTTCGTTATATACCTTTTTCTGGTTATAGTCTCCCTGAGACAAGCGAACGGCTTTTCCATTGATAATGTCTATAGCCGGAATTATTTCTATCATTTTAGAATTGTTAAAGAAAGTGGATATTTCCAATACTCTCCGTCCATAGCTTTCAAAGCAGCCATAATTATAAAAACAATTTGCATAATACCTAAAGCAATAGCTATTGGAATACCAATAAGCAGGAAAACTAAAATTCCTGCACAGATAAAATAGATCAACCAACTCAACATAAAATTGATAATATTTTTTCCGTTCCTATCTACTTTAATATTTTCATCCTTATTCAGCAACCATAATACAACCGGAGCTATAAATCCCAAAAAAGGAATAAGATAACCGGCAAATTGAGACAGGTGCATCAATGCGATATAAGAATTTTCCGACATACCAAATAAAGGTTTTTTTGCCGACTGACTATGTATTTGATTCAGTATCTTCTGTTTCTCAGCCTGATACTCTTCTTCTGTTATGGCTCCGTTTTTTCTTAATTCATCAAGAGCTTTCAAATCATCGTAATTCATGACAAAATCTTTTAAAGTTCGAGAAAATTCTTTAATATTACTTCTCCTATCTTCCCACTCTTCTCCGGATGGAATTGTGTTGCATAAAAATTATCTTTTTGTAAAGATGCACTAAAATTCTGAATATACGATGTTTCTGCAATCGTATACTCCGTTAATGGAACATAATAGCTATGAACAAAATAAACGGACTCATTTTCAGCTAGCCCCTTATAAAGATCACTCTTTAAATTCATTAATGTATTCCATCCCATATGGGGAATCTTATCTGCATGTTTCTCCGGACGAAATTTCATTACCGGCACATCAAATATACCTAAGCATTCCGTACCTCCTTCTTCGGAAAACTTACACATCAGTTGCATGCCCAAACAAATACCGAGTAAAGGCTGTTTTACCCCAATTAACAATTGATCTAAGTTTTTAGAGCGTAAATGATCCATAGTTGTTTTACTCTCACCTACTCCCGGAAATATAATTTTATCTGCAGATAAGATGGTTTCTTTATCTGCTGTTACTACAGGATTTATTCCGAGCCTCCTTAAAGCATGAACTACAGAATAAATATTCCCTGCATTATAATCTATTATTACAACTGACATATTTTAAATGAAAGAATGAAGAAATGATGCCAGGAAAGCCTTAATGAAAATCTTTCCTTCTCATCATTTCTTCATCGGATTTATTATTTTGCAAAAGCAACCGCTCTTGTTTCTCTTATAACTGTAATTTTAACTTGTCCGGGATAAGTCATCTCATCCTGTATTTTTTTCGCTATCTCATTAGATAGGCTTTCCGTTTCCACATCATTGATCTTCTCTGCACCCACAATGACACGCAACTCGCGACCCGCCTGAATAGCATAGGTTTTTACTACTCCAGGATAAGATAAAGCCAATTGTTCCAGATCATTTAATCTTTTAATGTAAGCTTCCACTATTTCGCGTCTTGCTCCCGGTCTTGCTCCTGAAATGGCATCACAGACCTGCACAATCGGAGCTAATAAACTAGTCATTTCTGTTTCATCATGATGGGCTCCAATAGCATTTACAATATCGGCTTTTTCTTTGTATTTTTCTGCCAATTTCATACCTAGAATAGCGTGTGGCAATTCCGGCTCATCATCAGGCACTTTACCTATATCATGCAGTAATCCGGCTCTTTTCGCTTTTTTAGGGTTTAGGCCTAATTCTGCAGCCATCACAGCGCATAGGTTTGCTGTTTCTCTGGAGTGTTGTAACAAGTTTTGCCCATAAGAAGATCTGTATTTCATACGGCCAATCATACGAATCAATTCGGGATGCAAGCCATGAATTCCTAAGTCAATAGCTGTCCTTTTTCCTGTTTCTATAATTTCTTCTTCAACCTGCTTCCGTACTTTATTTACTACTTCTTCAATACGGGCCGGATGAATACGTCCGTCCTGTACCAGTTGATGCAAAGCCAAACGGGCAACCTCTCTTCTTACCGGATCAAAACCTGACAATATAATCGCTTCAGGAGTGTCATCCACAATAATTTCAATACCTGTGGCTGCTTCGAGTGCACGGATATTTCGCCCTTCACGACCAATAATCCTTCCTTTTATTTCATCCGAATCTATATGAAAAACAGTAATTGCATTTTCAATAGCGGTTTCAGTAGCTACACGTTGAATCGATTGAACAACAATCTTTTTTGCTTCTTTATTAGCTGTCATTTTCGCTTCTTCCATTACTTCATTAATGTAAGCAGAAGCAGCGGTTTGAGCTTCATCTTTGAGAGATTGAGCCAATCTTTCTTTGGCTTCTTCAGCAGAAAGCCCGGAAAGAGCTTCTAATTTTTCAATTTCCATTTTATGGATACGATCCAAATCCTGTTTTTTCTTTTCAACAAGATCTAACTGAGCATCTAAATTTTCCCTGACAGCCTCTAATTCGCCTTTCTTTTTATGAAATTCTTCTTGTTTTTGATTTACTACAATCTCACGCTGTTTCAGTTTTGCTTCCTGAGATTGTATTTTGGAATTACGGGAACTAATTTGTTTTTCCAAATCGGCTTTCAACGAGATAAACTTTTCTTTTACTTCCAAAAGTTTGTCTTTCTTTATGGATTCGGCCTCTTTTTCAGCCTCCTCTATTATTTTTTTACTGCGGGAGGAAGCCATTGAATTGACCGCAAACCACGTTATACCTCCGCCTACTATTAAGGAGACTATTGCTGTAATTA
>JAJBTS010000214.1 GCA_020860885.1 Bacteroidales bacterium | reverse complement strand
GCAGAATATCTGCCTCCTGACTATCATATTCACATTTTAGGTTTTGGTTCAGATAATGAGAAAAAAATATTGCAGGATGAGGTGGACAGAATTGCAAAATTAAATTGTGCTACCGTTTCAATGGACGGTTTGCTTAGCGGTGAAGAATACATTCGATTTGTGCAAAGCTGTGATGTGGGATTTAGTACACAGATGCCTGATGCCGCGTTTAACCATACTTCTTTTTCATCGAAAGTGCTTTCTTACCTTGCGAATGGTCTTCGCGTTGTTTCTGTCAAAATACCGGCATTGGAGCAATCTAAAGTTAATGAGTTTCTGTATTATTACAATGGAAAAGACCCAAAATCTGTAGCCGAAGCGGTATTGAATATTGATTGGAATGAGGACTACGATAGTCGCAGTGCTATCAGGGAGTTGGATAAGACGTTTGTTAAAGAAATTGGTGTGTTACTTGCAAATGAGAAATAAATATTGAAGTGATTTGGTTTGAATCACTGTTGTTAGGGAGTAATTAGGATGAATGCAAAAAATATTTTGTCATTGTTCACTGATTTAGTGAAGATACCAAGGCATAAAGCGAAAATGAAAAAAACAAAGGAAAGAGAACCCTCACTTGCATGTTGGAAAGGATTTAAATGTATTCAAAGACACGAAAATAGGTAAACGGTGTTTTATAGTTGGCAATGGACCATCTTTAGCAATCGATGACCTGAATATGATTGCTGGGGAAGATTCGTTTGCATCTAATGGTATCTTTGGTTTGCTTGATAAGACGGTATGGAGACCAACATATTATTTTTTGGGGATCCGCATTATGCAAATTCGATTGGAGAAAAAATAAGAATACCTATTGAAAATTCGAAAAATACTTTTTTCATTTTCACGCACCTGTCATTGTACCCACTCGCCTGCAGGGAGTATGATAATGTTTATTTTTATTTACAGCCTGTAAATACAATATACTCTTCGATTTACGAAAAGTACTTTTTGAATGGCTCGCCTAGATATTCAAAAGACATGTCTAAAAATGGTTATTCTGCCGGTACAATAACATACGAAATGCTAGAAATGGCTTTGTACATGGGCTATTCTGAAATTTATTTATTGGGTATAGATCATACATACAAATTCGAGGCACATGCAAAAGGAATTGATGGTGATCCCAAACAGAAACCCGATAATTTGTTGCGTTGGGAGAAGGGGTACAAAAACATTAGCAATGAAAGCCAACGAAGACATATAATGATTCAAAATTGCACTAGAGGTGGTATGTTGGAAATATTCAACCGTAATACGTTAGAGCAAGTATTGTCAAAATAAACTCTGCATACTTGTGTTTTTGCTGGAAAGTATGCCTGAATACTTTATAAAGTCTGTGAACGTGTTTACAGATAGAAAATCAAAGTTATTAATATCACGGAGGTATAAATCATGTACAAGAAACCATTTATTATCGCAGAGGCTGGCTGCAATCACATGGGACAAATGGAGGTTGCGAAAGATTTGATTGAGACCGCGGCTCATTTCTGCAAGGCTGATGCAATCAAGTTCCAGAAGCGTTGTCCGAAAGAATTGCTAACACCGGAGCAATATAATGCTCCTCATCCGAATCCTGCAAATTCATATGGTGACACTTATGGTGCGCATCGTGAGTTTTTGGAGTTTACGGTTGACCAGCATGCACAGCTGAAAGAATGGTGCGAAGAGGCTGGAATCATCTATTCCACATCTGTTTGGGATATGACAAGTGCAAAGGAGATTGCATCCTTAAAGCCTGTGTTTATTAAGATTCCGTCTGCGTGCAATACTTATTTTGAGATGCTTCAGTGGCTTTGCGACAATTATGGAGGAGAGATTCAACTTTCTTTCGGCATGACCAGCCATGAGGAAGAGGAGCAGATTGTTCAGTTATTCGAGAAGAATGGCCGGGCAAAGGATCTTGTTTTATTTAATTGCACCTCTGGTTATCCTGTTCCGTTCAAGGATGTGTGTCTGCTTGAAATTAATCGCATGCGTGAAGCATATGAGGATCGTGTTAAAGCCATTGGTTTCTCAGGTCATCACCTTGGCATTGCTGTTGATGTGGCTGCATACACGCTTGGAGCAGATGTGATTGAACGTCATTATACACTTGACAGAACTTGGAAGGGAACCGATCATGCTGCGTCTCTTGAGCCAGATGGCATCCGCAAGCTGGTGCGTAATCTGAATGCAGTTCACGAGGTCCTCACATATAAGCCGTCCGAGATTCTCCCGATTGAGCAGGTACAACGCGATAAACTGAAATATAGAAAACATTGAAGCTGTCCTTTATTTAAAGTTGTATTTTGAGGGGAAGCAGATAGATGAGAGATAATTTAAAAATCTTCACAGCTTCGTGTGACGTTTCTGTCAAGGAGGCTTTGAAGATGATTGACATAAACAAAAAGGGGTTCCTTGTTATAGTAAATAATAATGATGTAGTACTGGGAACTCTGACGGATGGTGATGTACGACGTGCATTTTTGAAAGGTGCATCAGTGGATGATCGAATTGAAGGCTTATATACAAGAAATTCAAAGTGCCTAACGCAGTCCGATGGTATCCCACAGGCAACAGAGATGTTTAAGAGTGAGTCTATTAAATTTTTGCCAGTCGTTGATGAGCAGAACCGTCTGCTGAACATAATAACTAAGAACCAGATGCATGCCTTGTTGTTGCAGGATATCCACGCTAATTTGGGCTATGATTTCATGAGCCTTGATGAGGGAATAGTGGATTATGAGATTTTCCAGAGACCTTGGGGATTTTACAAAACCACTGTGATGAATGACTATTTCCAATCTAAGGTTATTAGTGTGAATCCAAAATCCCAGCTAAGCCTACAGTCGCATAATCACAGAGAGGAGCACTGGATTGTTGCACATGGCGTAGGAACGGTTCAGTTGGATCTGTCAGTGATTGAAGTACATTGTGGAAGTTCAATTTTTATTCCAAAAGGCACAAGGCATCGGTTGACGAATACTGATGAAAAGGAATCTCTTATTATTACTGAGGTACAGATCGGTGACTACTTCGGTGAGGATGATATTATAAGGTACGAGGACATTTACGGGAGGATATAGAGAAGTGAATGTAGCGTTCATTCCGGTAAGGGGCGGAAGCAAATCAATACCTCTGAAAAATATAAAACCTATTTGCGGAAAACCGCTTGTTTACTGGACTGTAAAGGCGGCATGCCAGTGTAAATATATTGATATTGTGTATGTAGCAACAGATAGTGACAAAATCAAGGAAATCGTTGAGTCATTTAAAGCTGGAGAAGAATCCGATATATTTACTAGGGTGCAGGTTGTTGGCAGAAGTGAAGAGTCTGCGTCAGATACTGCCTCTACGGAATTCGCTATGCTTGAATTCGCTTCTAATTATGAGTTTGATAATGTTGTGCTTGTTCAGGCCACCTCACCGATGCTCACAGCGGCAGATCTGGACGGTGGGTTTGAATTGTTTAACAGTGATGGAACCGATTCTGTACTATCTGTAGTTCGACAGTATAGATTTTTGTGGGACAAAGATGAAAAGGGAAATGTTTCTCCTAGTAACTATGATGTATTTCGCCGTCCTCGTAGGCAGGAATTTGATGGATATCTGATGGAGAATGGAGCGTTCTATATTTCGTCAAAAGAGGATTTGATTAAGTATCAAAACCGAGTATCTGGTAATATCAAAGCTTATGAAATGTGTGATGACAGTGCATTCGAGATTGATGAGCCGAGCGACTGGATTATCATTGAAGCGTTGATGCAGAAGAATGGACTGGTAGAGGAAAATAAGAGTATTCCAGAAATCAAGATGTTTCTAACAGACTGCGATGGCTGTTTGACTGATGGTGGAATGTATTATTCCGAACATGGAGATGAGTTAAAGAAATTCAATACCAGAGATGGCATGGGATTTGCGTTACTTCGTGCTAAGGGAATTATTACAGGAATCATCACTTCGGAATCGGTTGACCTTAACAGACGGAGAGCAGAAAAGCTTAAGCTGGATGTTCTTGAAGCTGGATGCAAAGATAAGGTTTCTATTGTGAAGAAGCTTTGTGAGAAGCATGGAATTGCACTAGAGAATGTCGTTTACATCGGAGATGACATCAATGATGTTGATGTAATTAAGATGGTAGGACTGGGGTGCGCTCCTGCGGATGCAGTTCCACAAGTAAAGAAAGTTGCTAAATATGTGGCGCATTCTTCTGGAGGAACTGGTGTAATTAGGGAAGTAGCAGAATTACTGATAAAATAATATTGTAGCGATGCTCAAAAGGTCTAAAAGAATACTTACAACATAATATACCTTGCTTCAAAAGTATGGAGGCTGAAATGAGAATAGCATTGATATGGTATTGAATCCAAAACAAAATTAATAAAGCCTTTCATAAAAGATTGTTCAAAGAAATGATTAATTGCTCACATAACGATTTTGCGTTAATAGGAAATATTAGTTTGTCGAATAGAAATCTTAAAATAGGAAGAAAAGTGGCATTTTATAACAATGTATATATATGGGGAGATGGAACAATTGAAATAGGGGACAATGTTAGTATCGGTATGAACACGGTGCTTTATGCTAAAGTGGGCAGGCCGTCCGACAACTAAAAAGTCAAATTTAGAAGTGGAAGAAAAATGTAAAAAATCGACCCTTATGGAGATTGAATCCCAGAAAGAAAGCAATATGAGACAGAATAATCACTCGAAAGTGGTGGGCGAAGACACCTCGAATTTAGTTTTCGGACAGCCTGTGGGGGTATCAGAATAGGATCAAATGTTGCTATTGCGGGTAACTGTTACATTATAGACAGCAATCATGGGACGGAAGCTAGTATGTTGATTCGAGAGCAACCGATGACATCATCTCCAATCGTGATAGGGGATGATGTATGGATAGGTGCTGGTTGTCAGATTTTGAAGGGAGTGAAAATCGGAAATGGTGCAGTGATAGGAGCCAGAAGTGTAGTTACCAGGGAAATACCTGAGAATACTATTGCTTTTGGCAGTCCGGCAAGAGCATATCGAATCCGATAAATATTATGGGAAGAAAAAAAGGCGTTTTACTTTCTTATATTTTAATGGTTGTAGAAGTGCTGTCTACACTCCTATTGACTCCATTTATAATTAGAAGCTTAGGAGCATCAGAGTATGGAGTATATAAATTGGCAGCATCAGTGGTTTCGTATTTAACCTTGTTAGATTTGGGAATTGGAAATTCGATTGTCCGCTTTACGGCCAAATATAAGGAACACCATGATTATGCAAACATGAATAGGTTTGTAGGAGTAGCTCAAACATTTTATGCTATCATGGCAGCTATTGCCCTTATAATTGGTTTTGTTTTGATACAGATTTTCCCAACGGTATTTGCGACAGGGCTTACAGAAAGTGAAATCTTACTAGGACAGCAGCTTCTTGGAATTACTATTATCAATTCAGCTGTAACATTATTTACCGCTGTTTATCCAAATATTATAATAGGGTATGGGTTGTTCAGTGTTTCTAAAGGAATATCCATTGCTTCAACGGTACTCAGAATAATTATTACGTTTGTGGCACTAGAGCTAGGCTTCAAGAGCATAGCTATTGTATCAATTAATTTACTACTAACAATAATTTCTAGGAGTATAATGGCTTTTTATTCCTATGGAGTGCTGAAA
>JAJBTS010000207.1 GCA_020860885.1 Bacteroidales bacterium | reverse complement strand
GTTGTATCCTGGCAATCTCTTTTAGTCGCTATAGGTCTGGTAATCCTCTTTGATAAAAAACCGGAAACGAAAAATGCAGGTGTTGTTTTAGTAGGCGTAGGACTCATATTCTTATTACCTAAAATATTCGATATGAATATCAGTGGAATAATTATTCCTTTACTGATTATATTGGCTGGAATTTATTTCATTGTCCGGGCGGTTACAAAGAAAAGAATATCACCCTGCTTTTCTGAAAGAAAGAATTATGAAGATTTCGATTCGCAGTCTTTTATAGAGTCTTCTTTTCCTCAGGAAGGAATTATCCGACGGGAATATGTTTTTACCGGTTCTAAAGAACGGTTAACGGCAGGAATACTAAAAGGTGCGGATATCAATGCTGTTTTTAGCGGTGTGGAGCTTGATTTCACCCAATTGGAATTGTCGGGCGAAGTTCAGACCATATATATTAAAATTCAATCGGTATTCAGTGGAGTCACTTTATACGTTCCGGAAGAATGGAACCTGATTATACAAAAAATAGGAGTATTCGGCGGTTTTACCGATAAACGTCCTTCACGGGTGATGGGTGTTCATCCCGGCAGGTCGGTTGTCTTAGAATTAGAAGCTATTTTTGGTGGCGGAGAAATAAAAATCTATGAATAATCCTTTTCTTACTTCCATTCCACTACGTTATTTATATATAGGTATCTGGGTAATTGTTATTGTTACTCAGATAGCCATCTGTAATTATTTTTTTATTTCTTATTCGCCTCAAAGTATTGTAACTGACTCGATCGTATGTAGTATATTGCAGGCAGTTTGTTTATTAGCCTTGTGGTATCCGGTACGGTATTACAGGAGTGTATTAAGTATTCCTCTTTTCTTATTGTTCCATTTATTACTTGTTGTATTATCTTTCTCTATCTGGTTGGGTTTGGGGTATTTATTCTCCAGCCTTATTTTATCGCACGATGGGAATTATACTTATTATTTTCTGACCCTTCTGCCTGTCCGTATCGTATTCGGTATATTGGTTTATATTATTTTCATACTGACTTATTATCTTTTTCTCTCTACCCGGGAGATTCATTCACAACAACAGCAGATGGAAGAGGTGGAATCGACTGCATCGCAAGCTCCTGTCGAACCCCTTACAAGGATTAGTGTGAAAAAAAGCGGTGCTATTCATTTTATTCCTGTTAATCAGGTATTGTATATTGAAGCAAACGGAGATTATGTTTTGATTTATACGAAAGAAACCAAATTTCTTAAAGACCGTACGATGAAATACTGGGAAAATCATCTTCCTGCGGAGTGTTTTGTTCGTATCCATCGGTCATTTATTGTTAACCTGGAATATATCGATAAGATAGAACTCTACGAAAAGGATTCTTACAGAGTTCAGTTGAAAGGCTATGAAAGGAGTTTAAAAGTAAGTAATTCAGGCTATAAATTATTAAAGCAAAAAATTCAGTAAAGTTATCTACATCCATTAATAGTAAGAAATAATATTTATATTTGTAAGCTTAACTTTATAGAATGATCCCATGAAAAAATTATTTTTACTCCTGATCGGATGCATAATTTCTTATCCATTCTTCGCTCAGGTTTCCCTGCCTGTTTATTTAGACGATTCTCAATCTATAGAAGATAGGATAGAAGATGCATTATCCCGTATGACTTTGGAAGAAAAAGTAAAGATGGTGCATGCACAATCGAAATTTAGCTCGGCCGGAGTTCCCCGTCTGGGGATTCCTGATAATTGGATGAGCGACGGACCGCATGGCATCCGGTCTGAAGTTTTATGGGATGAATGGAACAATGCCGGATGGACAAATGATTCGTGTATGGCTTTCCCCGCTTTAACGGCTTTAGCCGCAAGCTGGAATCCGGAGATTGCAGCCCTTTACGGAAAGTCGATAGGAGAGGAAGCCCGTTACAGGAATAAAAATGTTTTATTAGGCCCGGGAGTAAATATTTATCGTACTCCTCTAAATGGAAGAAACTTTGAATATATGGGAGAAGATCCGTTTCTAGCTTCTGCTATGGTAGTACCTTACATTCGGGGAGTACAGGAAAATGGAGTTGCAGCCTGTGTAAAGCATTTTGCTTTGAATAACCAGGAAACAGACCGGCATACTGTAAATGTTACGGTGGATGACCGTACCTTATATGAAATCTATCTGCCTGCATTCAAAGCTGCTGTCCATGAAGGTGAGGCATGGGCTATTATGGGAGCTTACAACAAGTACAAAGGACAGTGGTGCTGTCAGAATCAATATCTGTTAAACGATATACTTCGGGACGAATGGAATTTCGATGGAGTAGTCGTTTCCGATTGGGGTGGAGTTAATAATACTCTTCATGCTATTTACCATGGCCTGGATATGGAGTTTGGTACATGGACCGACGGACTTACTAAAAATAAAAGCCACGCTTACAATTATTATTATCTGGCAAACCCTTTCCTGGAATTATTACGTTCGGGTGAAGTAAAAGTTGAAGAATTAGACAAGAAAGTAAGGAATATCCTGCGTCTTGTTTTCCGAACCACTATGAATCGCAATCGTCCCTGGGGTTCTTTTGCAACGACAGAACACGGAGAAGCTGCCCGCCGGATTGCAGAAGAAGGTATTGTATTGCTGAAAAATGAAAATCAGGTATTGCCTATCGATCTTAAAAAAGCGAAAAAGATCGGAGTCATCGGGGAAAATGCTATAAAAATGATGACTATCGGCGGAGGTAGTTCCTCCCTGAAAGTTAAATATGAAATTTCTCCCCTGGATGGGATCCGGAATCGTATAGGTTCGGAGGCAGAAGTATTGTACGAGAGAGGATATATCGGTCAGTTTGAAGCTTATCAGGATGGAATAAAATCGCCACAAAATTTAAGCGATTCAAGGTCAGAAGAAGAATTATTTACGGATGCGATCCAGTTGGCTAAAGAAGTAGACTATGTTATTTTTGTAGGAGGACTGAATAAGCATGGCGGACAGGATTGTGAAGGTGCAGACAGGAAAAGTCTTGAATTACCGTATGCTCAAAATGAATTGATCTCTGCTCTGGCAAAAGAAAATAAGAACCTGGTGGTTGTTTTAATTTCAGGGAATGCCGTATCAATGCCCTGGATAAAAGAAGTTCCTTCTCTGGTTGAAGCATGGTACTGCGGATCGGAAGCAGGGAATGCTCTTGCCCGTGTTTTGGTCGGGGATGTTAATCCTTCCGGTAAACTTCCGTTTACTTTTCCTGTGAAACTTTCTGATGTGGGAGCCCATGCAGTGGGAGATTATCCCGGAACAGATAAAGAACAGACGTATCGGGAAGGTATCTTTGTCGGATACAGGTGGAACGATAAAAACAATATAAAATCATTATTCCCGTTTGGGCATGGATTGAGTTATACTAAATTTTCTTATGGAAAAGCCATTGTTTCAAACCAAACAATGACTGAAGATGAAACCATAATTGTAAAAATCCCAATTAAAAATACAGGTGACAGACCGGGAAAAGAAATTGTTCAGTTGTATGTGGGAGATGTAAAATCTTCTTTACCGCGGCCTGAGAAAGAACTGAAAGCATTCGAAAAAGTAAGTCTGAATCCGGGAGAAGAAAAAGTTGTAGAATTTACTATTGGAGTAAATAATCTGCAATTCTACGACGATTTCAGGAATGAATGGGTCGCTGAACCGGGTAAATTTCAAGTTTATTTAGCTGCTTCTTGTGAAGATATAAAATCAACGGTAGAATTTGAATTAAGGTAGAATCCGGTGGAATAGATAACCATTTAATAAACTCTCACATGTACATCTCAGTAGCTCTGGGATGTACATCTGAACAGATCGTTTAACAGTATCGTCGCCTCCCTCGGATGTACAACCCAGACGTGCTGAGATGTACATCCGAGATGACAAGAAGAAAGAGCACGAAAATAGCAATACCGTTTTCAGTAAAAGTAGCTTATAGTGGAGAAGTTGTTTTTAGACAGTTTCTTTTTTATTCTTTTTATTGAAATACTTACAATATTCTGTAAGTCCGCAGATTTCACATTTAGGTTTTCTGGCAATACATATATATCTTCCGTGTAAAATCAACCAGTGATGAGCAATAGACCATAAATTTTCGGGTATATATTTGGTCAATACCTTTTCGGTTTCTAACGGGCTTTTGGAATTGTCTGTCAGGCCGATTCGGTTGGCTACCCGGAATACATGCGTGTCGACAGCTAATGCCGGGATATTAAATACAACGGAAGCAATTACATTGGCTGTTTTTTTACCGACTCCTGGTAAACGGGTTAATTCTTTTATACTGGAAGGAACTTCTCCGTTATATTCCTCAACCAGCATCTTCGCCATATTGACCAGATGCCTGGATTTATTGTTCGGGTAAGATACGCTTTTAATGTATTCGTATACAGCTTCAGGAGTAGCAACCGCTAAAACCTCCGGAGTAGGAAACGCTTCAAAGAGAGTAGGAGTTACTAAGTTTACTCTTTTATCCGTGCATTGAGCAGACAAAATAACTGAAATCAGCAATTGAAAAGGGCTTCCGTAATGAAGTTCGGTTTCTGCTACCGGCATATTTGCCTCAAACCATTCGATTACTTTATTATACCGTTCTTTCTTGGTCACGAATTGCAGTTTTCAAATTAAGTTGCCGATTCAAACTGTTTCAGGAAACGAACATCGTTTTCGAAGAACATCCGGATATCTTTTACCTGATATCTAAGGTTGGAAATACGTTCGACACCCATTCCTAAGGCATATCCGGAATATTTTTTACTGTCTATACCACAATTTTCCAATACGTTAGGATCAACCATGCCGCAGCCGAGGATTTCCACCCAACCGGTATATTTACAAAACGGACATCCTTTCCCACCGCATAAATTACAGCTTATATCCATTTCAGCACTTGGCTCCGTAAATGGGAAGTAGGAGGGACGCAAACGGATTTTAGTTTCCGAACCGAACATTTCCTTTGCAAAGAATAGCAGTGCCTGCTTAAGGTCCTTGAATGAAACGTCTTTGTCAATATATAAAGCTTCTACCTGATGAAAAGCGCTGAGGGTACGATAAGAAACAGCTTCATTACGATATACTCTGCCCGGGCAAATGATACGGATAGGAGGTTGTGTCGTTTCCATCACCCGCGTTTGAACCGAAGAAGTATGGGTACGCAAAAGAACATCTGCTCCATGCATAATAAAGAAAGTATCCTGCATATCACGGGCCGGATGGTCGGGAGCGAAATTCAAAGATGAAAAGACATGCCAGTCGTCTTCAATCTCAGGACCTTCTGCTATGGAAAATCCTAAACGTGCAAATATATCGGTAATTTGTTTCTGGATAACAGACAGAGGATGGCGGGTACCCACTTCATAAGGGTAAGACGTACGGGTAAGGTCCATCGTTTCTTCTGCAGTATTTTGATTCTCCAGATTTTCTCTTAGTTCGTTGATTTTATCCTGAGCCTGAGTTTTCAACTCGTTCAGCTTTTGACCGATTTCTTTTTTTTGCTCCACCGGCACATTCCGGAAATCGTTCATCAAAGAAGATATCTCTCCCTTTTTGCTTAAATATTTTATACGTAAAGCTTCCAACTCTTCCTGAGTATTTGCTTTCAAATCTTTTATTTCAGCTACAAGCGTATTGATTTTGTTGAGCATAACTTTTGTTTTTTCGAAATACAAAGGTACAAAATATGTATTATATATGTAAACTTTAA
>JAJBTS010000290.1 GCA_020860885.1 Bacteroidales bacterium | reverse complement strand
GGGTTAGCGAAGAGTATTAACACACCGTTGCGGTAAGTATCTCGGGGAGGTCGCGATACTTACCGCGAAAGGGTAGCGAAGAGCATTACGGAGGGGGTGCAATGCTTATCATTAACGGATAGTTAAGAGTATTGTCCAAAACATACCTAAAAGAAAACTTTGCTACAGGATTTTATAGACATTTTATAGACATTCGTATATAAATTACAGATATCCGGATTATAAAAGTATATTTATTCATACAATCAAAAATAAAAGAGGCCATCTCATCATTGTGAGACAGCCTCCTGAAAATTGTGTAATTAACTAATTTTTAACGCGTGACCCCAACAGGACTCAAACCTGTGACCTGCAGAACCGGAATCTGCCGTTCTATTCAACTAAACTATGGGGCCCTTTTCAGCACACAAAGATAGATTAAAAACAACAAACAAACAAATAATATCATTTAGAAAAATGCACACTATTTTTGTTGCCACTATGAAAGAAATAATCTATCTTTGCATGCAAAAATATAGAATTATGAGTTATTTAATAACACCCAAAGGATATAAATCCTCTCTGAACAAAGTTGAGACAGAGAGAGCTATAAAAAAAATTAAAGATTTTTTCCAGCAAAACTTATCTTCCGAACTACGGCTCAGACGTACTACGGCTCCTTTATTTGTATTAAAAGGACAGGGTATTAATGACGACCTGAACGGAACCGAAAGAGCGGTAACTTTTCCTATCAAAGAATTAGACGATGCAAAAGCGGAAATAGTACATTCGCTGGCTAAATGGAAACGTCTGACTTTAGCCGATCATGGTATTGAAAAAGGTTACGGGATCTATACGGATATGAATGCCATTCGTGCCGACGAAGAATTAGGTAACCTGCATTCATTGTATGTCGATCAATGGGATTGGGAACTAAATATGGACGAGTCAGACAGAAACATTGAATTTCTGAAAGATATCGTACAACGTATCTATAGCGCCATTATCCGTACCGAATATATGGTATACGAAATGTTTCCCCAATTTAAGCCCAGCTTACCTAAAAAAATACATTTTATTCACGCAGAAGAGCTTCTGCAAATGTACCCAGATCTGACTCCTAAAGAAAGAGAAGACAAAATAACTCAGGAAAAAGGCGCTGTATTCATTATGGGAATCGGATGCAAACTGAGCAACGGGGAAAAACACGACGGGCGTGCTCCGGACTACGACGACTGGTCTACCGACGTGAACGGTCTTCCCGGATTAAACGGGGATATTTTAATTTGGAACGAAGTTTTAGGCAGAGCCTTTGAAATATCTTCCATGGGAATTCGTGTAAATCCCGAAGTATTGGAAAGACAGTTGAAAGAAACCGGTGCCGAAGATAAAAAAGAATTATATTTTCACAAACGCTTATTAAACGGCGAGCTTCCCCAAAGCATTGGAGGCGGCATCGGACAATCCCGTTTATGTATGTTATTCCTGAAAAAAGCTCATATCGGAGAAATCCAGGCAAGCATATGGCCGGAAGATATGCGTGCGGAAGCGGAAAAGAACGGAATGTTCCTGTTCTAATAAAATACGGAAAATTAAAGAGGTGTCCAATAAGAACTTTTTGCCCCTAAATCCCCTGAAGGGGACTTCTTAAACAGCTGAGTATCAATAGCCCCCTTTAGGGGGTTGGGGCAAAACAATGAGATTACTGACTTTGTGGATATACTCTTCAATTCCCAACCAAATGAACGTCACCAATGAATGGGAGTCTGACCCGTCCGAATTAAATATTCATTTGTTTTACTGAAAGGCTTACTTCCGAAAAATCCACGGTAAGCGGATAAAGGAGACGGATGAGCCGATTTAATAATCAGATTTTTAGAAGGATCAATGAAGGATCCTTTTTTTGTGCGTAAGAACCCCACAATATATAAACCACATGTTCTTTCTCTTCTGCTATTTTATGAACAACAGCATCGGTAAACTCCTCCCACCCTCTTTGTTGATGGGAACCTGCCCGATGAGCCCGTACGGTCAGTGTAGCATTCAACAACAATACTCCTTGTTCTGCCCATCGTTCCAAATTACCCGAAGAAGGTGAATCAATACCCAGATCCTCTTTCAATTCTTTGTAAATGTTTTGTAAAGAAGGAGGCAATGGAATTCCATCGTTCACAGAAAAACACAAACCATGAGCCTGCCCGGGTTCATGATAAGGATCCTGTCCTAAAATAACCACTTTCACTTTATCAAAAGGAGTTTTATCAAAAGCGTTAAAGATCTTATTCCCTTTCGGATATATGGTCTGCGTAGCGTATTCTTCCTTTATAAAACGTACCAATTCTTCAAAATAAGGTTTACTGAACTCTGTTTTCAAACGTTCTTTCCACGACTGTTCTATTTTCACATCCATAATCGTAAAGTTTTAAATTAATATCCCCAGTTTTTTGCATCCCGGTAATTGCTGCTCTGAGTATACTTCAAATCCTGTAACAGGGAAGAACTCACAGCTATGGTAAAGTTGTAAGATTGATAGGGTCCTATAGGAATAATACTGGCCGACATTTGCCAGCAGTGCATTTGCCGTACAACGGAACATTGCATCGTTACAAATTTCTTAACTTCAAAATCAAAATTGGTATTAAAACTAAACGTCCAGTTTTTAGTAGGTGTAATACTTCCGCTAATCCCTAACGATTGGGTAATCGCATACGGATATTCTCTCTTCTCCTTATTAAAATTACCTCTGTCGTAACCAATGGCTAACGAATAATTAAAATTAATATTCCAGGGAATATTGGTCAGGTAATAACCGTCTTCATCGTAATTTTCATCGACCACTTTGGCTTGCCTCAAATAATCCCTTTGTCCGGTATCAAATGCATCTTCTACCGCCACCGCATTTTCCTGTTCGATGGCTTCTTCCGCAGCAATCGTAGCTTCTTCCGGTGTTTCAGGATCTCTGTTCCTTGAAAACAAATTTTTTATCGTCTGGTTGCTTAAAGTATAAGAAAAAGTGGTTCCGGTAGAAATTAACCGTCCCAATCCTTTTCCTGCTTCCAGACGGGTCTTATTGATCCGCCTTCCGTCTACATCATACAAATAAACATCAAACTCTCCCTGAAGAGATAGAGTATAAGCCTGTCCGAATTTAATACGTAAACTTGCCCGGATATTCTCCCAGTTCAAAGAATCGGCCAGAAAATTATATCCGGACCTTAATTGAAGTTGATCGATAAGACTTATTTTACGGGTTGAATCGGTATTTGCTATAGGAACTTTCATCTCCAGATTATTATCTATACTGAACGACAGCGCTCCCCGTTTTCCCTGACTAGGAACACCGTACATATGATGACTGAAAGGAGAATAATAAGTTTCTCCCAACTCGCTGTCGTCTAAATAATTTAATTTTTTCCAATACCCGTATTTTGAATCGCCAAAATCAGGCGCACCGGAAAAAGAAACCTGAGGAGTTATCACGTGACGAATGATTGTTTTTTTAGCCCATTCGCCGAAGAGATTCCACGGCTTGTACATACCGTATATTTTGGTATTCATTCCTACGCTCACAGAATAATCATAGACACGATAAAAACCGTACGTTGTATCTACAGGCACGGTAGTATTATTACGGCTGTCGTATCTTCTGTTTATCGCACTTGTATACCACCGTTCCGTATAATTAGCCGATGTTGTAAGAGTAATGTTCTTAAACAAATTAAAAGAAGCGCTGATTGGAATATCGTGTTTCATTCCGTTCTTCCAATCTTTAATCACATTCTTTTTCAGAATATCATATTCTTTGGCCGTTATACTATTGGACAAAGCGCCGTTGTAACTTATACGTATATTTTCATACCATCTGGGATTTCCTACCATTTCTTTCCGGCGGAAAGGATAAATATCGCGCATAGCAATTGTAAGGTTAGGAAAAGTTATACTCAGTGTAGTATCCCGTGTTACCTGATTAACAGAAGCATTCATATTGAAAGAGAAAGGACTGTTGGGCGGCCGGTAACTGTAATTAACGGTAGAGCTTTTGGTATTTTGAGTGTATTGGTTCGAGTACAGACTGTTTAAATCATTCCTGCTGTAAGAACTGGTCGAAAAATTCACGCTTGCAGAAAAATTACTGAACGGATTTGCTTTACCATCCTGGGAATGAGTCCAGCGAAGCATAAAATCTTTTTGTTTACTATAGTCCTCATCTGTGGATTCTCCCGTAACGGTCACCCGGTAACTTGCATGAAGATTCCCGTTAAACCTATATCTTTTACGATAATTAGAGCGGGCATCCAACCCCCAGGAACCTTTGGTAAAAATTTCACCGGTTAAGGCCAGATCCACATAATCGTTGAAAGCAAAATAGTAACCTCCATCCGTTAATGAAAACCCGCGGGCCATCTCATCTCCGATGCGGGGCATCAGAACACCCGAAGAATAATCACTCGTAAACGGGAAAAATCCGAAAGGAATTGCTATAGGCAACGGCACATCCTCTACGACCAGATAAGCCGGTCCGGTAACGATCCGTTTTCCGGGTTGAACTTTCGCTTTTGTCAATTGGAGGTAGAAATGAGGATGATCCGGTTCGTTACAGGTCGTATAACGTCCGTCGATCATAAACAAATCATCGTTAGGCATTTTTTTTGTTTCTCCCGCTGTAACGAATCCTTCCCCTTGTTGGGTAATTACATCGGTAATAAACATTTTCCTTGTATTGAAATTATAACGTGCCTTCCTCATCTCATAGGAAGTCTCTCCTTCCGTGAAAACCGGATATCCGAATTCGTTTCCTATCGAGTCCAATCCGTAAGTAGAATATACAATGCTGCTGTCGGCATCCACTTCTATATATTCCCCTGCGAGATCCATATTTTTATATTGTACGGATGCACTACCATATAAGTAAACCATATTGTGTCCATCCATCACCATAACCATCGAGTCTACAGCAGCATAATTCACCGGAGCATCGATGGCATTGGAATTAGAAGCAACCGTATCCGAAGCTATAGAATCATTTTGCAAGGAAAGAGAGTCTGATACAATCACCATGGAATCCGATGCTGCGGCAATAGAATCGGAAGGTGAAAGCAATGAAACATTATTCAGCGGATTAAGATCCTGAATATCATCCTGAGCAAATATATTTTTCCCTACTAATATACATATTAGCAGTAGAAAACCAGGCAAATGATATTTTTTTAATGTCATTTAATGAGCGGTAATATTAGCCTAAAAACAATTTCACCATTGCGTCAAAACGATTTAAGGAATCTTCTCCATACTTAGAAAGATTCTTTCTTATTTTGTCTACCGTTTTAACTTTATCAAGCTTCGTCTTAGAGTAAAATTTATCAGCGAAACATATCAGTTTTTCTTCCAGAGATTCGGGAAGCATATCCCTATAAGGCACCGGAAAGTTTTTCACATCTTCTTTGGTCAGTCCGGAACCCGTATGCCTTTCACAAACAAGGGCATGCTTAGGATATCCTTCTTTCCTTACAAGTTCAGCGCCTAAATAACCGTGACAAATATAAGGATATTTACCAAAACATTGAATATCGGATGCATCTGTTTGAAAAATACCTATATCATGCAAAAGAGCTGACTCATAAATGAAATCTTTATCTAAACTCCATTCCGGATGCATGTTTAATATTTCAAGAGATTTCTCGGCAACTGCCGTGCTATGTGTCAATAAAATCTTATAAAGCTCGCTATCTTCGTTGTAATATTTTTTAATAATTTCAATAG
>JAJBTS010000360.1 GCA_020860885.1 Bacteroidales bacterium | reverse complement strand
TATTCATCCTACAGTGGATCAGATTTTTCAGGAATTACATCCTACTATCCCGACTTTATCTAAGACTACCGTATACAATACGCTTAAGTTATTGGAAGATCATGGTGTAATCCAATCTATTCTCATTGATGAAAAAAATGTGAGGTATGATGCGAATGCCAATCTGCATGCTCATTTTAAATGTAAGGGTTGCGGTGAAATATTTGACATACATTTGGAGAATACTGAAATAACTAATATTAAAAGTGTAAAAGGTTTTAATGTTACGGAATGTTTGATTTATTACAAAGGTTTTTGTGAGAAATGTAAAACAAATTGATCTTGAATTATTAATCTAAAATTACTGGAACAGGAATGGAAACTAAAAGTATCAAAGGAACGAAGACAGAACAAAATTTGTTAAAAGCATTTGCAGGTGAAAGCCAGGCTCGTACACGGTATACCTTTTTTGCCAGTGTAGCTAAAAAAGAAGGTTATGAGCAAGTTGCCGCAGTATTTTTAGAAACTGCAGAACAAGAAAAAGAACATGCAAAACGTTTCTTTAAATTTTTAGAAGGAGGTATGTTAGAGATAACTGCCAGCTATCCGGCAGGAGTAATTGGAACCACCACTCAGAATCTTTTAGCTGCAGCTGAAGGTGAACTGGAAGAATGGGATATCTTATATAAAGATTTTGAACAGGTAGCCCGCGAAGAAGGTTTTCCTCAGATTGCCAGTGCGTTTAAGATGATTGCAACCGTAGAAGTTCAGCACGAAATTCGTTACAGAAAATTGTTAGCAAACATTTTAGATGGTACAGTATTTAAAAAAGAAGAGGAAATTGAGTGGCAATGTAGAAATTGTGGTTATGTTCATAAGGGTAAAGGTGCTCCGCAGACCTGTCCGGCTTGCGTACACCCTCAAGCTTTCTTTGAACCTATGAAACATAATTATTAATTGATAAATAAGTAAGTGTTTATGAAAAAAAGAGGTTGTCGGGATGACAATCTCTTTTTATTTTTTGAAGAGCGGGTACGGACAAATTTTAGTAAATTGCTATATCGTTCTTCTTAGGATAATCGATTGTATAATGTAAGCCTCTGCTTTCTTTCCGTGACATGGCTTGTTTAATAACCAGATAACCGACATTAATGATATTCCTTAATTCGCATATATCGCGCGACACTACTGAACGGACAAAAAGGTTTTCTGTTTCTCTGTAGATAATTTCCAATCTTTCGAAAGCTCTCTCCAAACGCAGGTTGGATCGTACAATTCCTACGTAATTGCTCATGATAGATCCTACTTCTTTTGCACTTTGAGTGATTAGAACCATTTCTTCCGTTAAAGAAGTGCCTTTATCGTTCCATTCAGGAATTTTATCGTTAAAAGAATAATTTTTTAGGGAAGCTAAAGAATGTTTTGCTGCTGCGTCTGCGTATACAATGGCTTCAATGAGAGAATTGGAAGCTAACCGGTTGGCTCCGTGCAATCCTGTTCTGGAACATTCTCCGGCTGCATACAAACGATTGATCGTTGTACGGGCATTCATATCCACCACAATTCCTCCGCATAAGTAATGAGCAGCCGGAGCTACCGGGATGTATTCTTTTGTAATATCTATACCTTCACTTAAACATTTTTCGTAAATAGTAGGATATTCTTTTTTTGTTTCTTCAGGATCCTTATGTGTCACATCCAGATAAACGAAATCGCTTCCGCTGTTTTTCATCTCGTTATCAATAGCCCGGGCTACAATATCTCTGGGAGCCAAAGAACCCCGTTCATCGTATTTGTGCATGAATTCTTCCCCATTGCGTGTTCTCAGAATTCCTCCATATCCTCTCATAGCTTCTGTAATCAGAAAAGAAGGTCTTTCCATAGGGTTATATAAGGCTGTAGGATGAAACTGTACGAATTCCATATCTTCAACCAGGCCTTTCGCTCTGTAAACCATGGCTATTCCATCTCCGGTTGCCACAAGCGGATTGGTTGTTGTTTGATAGATGTTGCCTATTCCTCCGGTACAGATCATAGTAACTTTAGAAAGAAAAGTATGAATTTCATTTGTTTTTTCTTCCAATACATACGCTCCGTAACATTCTATATCTGGAGTATCTTTTGTTACTTTTTCGCCTAAATGATGTTGTGTAAGAATTTCGATGGCAAAATGATAATCGAAAACTTTTATGTTCGGATGTCTTTTGATTGTATCGATTAGGCTTACCTGTATTTCTTCTCCTGTATTGTCTTTATGATGCAATATACGGAATTCCGAATGGCCTCCTTCTTTATGCAGGTCAAATTCTCCTTTGGGGTCTTTATCAAAATCAACTCCCCAACGAATTAATTCTTCGATCTGCGCAGGGGCTTCCCTTACCACTTTTTCGACTACTTTTTTGTCGCATATACCATCTCCAGCAATAAGAGTATCCTGAATATGCTTTTCAAAGTCATCGTAAGGAAGAGTAACCGATGCAATTCCTCCCTGAGCATAAAAAGTGTTGGCGTCTTCCAGGGTTGTTTTACATAATAGAGCTACACTACCCCTGTCGGCTACTTTTAGAGCATAACTCATTCCTGCAATACCCGAACCGATAACCAGAAAATCAAATTTATGTACCATAGTGAATTAAAAATTAAGAATTAAGAATAAATCATTTTCATTCTTAAGCATTGTTTTGGAGTGCAAAGATAAAACCTTCTATCCTTTTTCTTATTTTTGTAACGAATTAAAAAAGAAAGAAGTTTATTATTTTCTCTTTAATATTTAATTTTTAGTTTCTAATATTTAATTTCTTGATATGATGTACGACTTAGCAATTATAGGAGGAGGACCTGCAGGTTATACCGCTGCAGAGTTAGCCGGGAAAAACGGACTTAAAACGGTTGTTTTTGAAAAAACGGCTTTAGGAGGTGTTTGTTTGAATGAAGGTTGCATACCGACCAAAACATTGCTTTACTCTGCAAAAGTCTATAATACGGCAAAAGATGCGGCTAAATACGGGGTTTCCTGTGATAATCCTACTTTTGACCTTTCAAAAATAATTGCAAGGAAAAATAAAGTCGTTCGGAAACTGGTTGCAGGTGTCCGGGGAAAAATGACTGAAGCAGGCGTAGAAACCGTTACAGGTCATGCTGAAATTAAAAGCGCCAATGATAATCAGATAGAAATCGAATGCAACGATCAGGTTTATTCGGCAAAAAAATTACTGATATGTGCTGGTTCGGAAGCGGTTATTCCTCCTATCCCGGGTATTAAAGAGGCGGATGTGTGGACCAGCCGGGAGGCGCTGGATAATAAGGAAGTGCCTGAATCTCTTGTTATCATCGGAGGCGGAGTGATAGGAATCGAATTTGCTTCTTTCTTTAATACATTAGGAACAAAGGTTACGGTGGTTGAAATGATGGATGAAATTCTTCCGGGAATGGATAAAGAATTGTCTGCATTGTTAAGAGCTGACTTAGCCAAGAAAGGCATAGAATTTTGCCTGGAGACAAAGGTAACTGCTGTTAATAAAGAAGCCGAAAAATATAAGGTCGTATACGATAAGGAAGGAACTTCGTACGATATAGAAGCAGATAAAATCCTTTTAAGTGTAGGAAGAAGGCCGGCGTTAACGGGTTTCGGATTGGAAAACCTTAATCTCGAAACGTTTAGAAACGGATTGAAGGTTAATGAATTCATGCAGACTTCCCAGTCGAATATATATGCGTGCGGTGATATAACCGGTTTTTCTTTACTGGCTCATACGGCTGTAAGAGAAGCAGAAGTGGCAGTGGAACATATTTTGGGAAAATCGGGAAAGATGTCTTATAAAGCAATTCCGGGAGTGGTGTATACCAGTCCGGAGATAGCAGGAGTAGGCAAAACAGAAGAGATTTTATATGCAGAAGGCATTCGTTTTGTTATTAACCGTTTGCCTATGGCTTATGCCGGACGTTTTGTTGCTGAAAACGAGCAGGTAAATGGGATGTGCAAAATTATTGAAGGCGAGGATGGAACCATTTTAGGTGTGCATATTTTAGGCAATCCGGCTTCGGAGATTATTGTTATTGCGGGAATTGCTATCGAGAAAGGTATGAAAGCCGAAGAATTGAAAGCTATGGTATTTCCTCACCCGACTGTAGGAGAAATAATTAAGGAAACTCTATAATTAATGAGTATTACTAGTTCTGTTAAAAGATTTATTTTTCGTAACGCAGGGATGGAAAACTACCTGCGTATGATGCAAAGAGGTTATTTTTTTGCTTATCGTACAGGCTTTCTTAAAAATATCCCTGAATATGCCTATCATTATTACGTGAAATCTTTGATTCATAAAGAAGATGTTATTATTGATATAGGTGCAAATCTGGGTTATTATTCTATTTTATTCGCTCAGTGGGCTTCTGAAGGAAAAGTTTATTCGATAGAACCTATTGTTATCTACAATAAAATATTTAAAGAGAAGGCTAAAAAATATTCTAATATTACTTTGTATCCTTATGCACTGGGTACGGAGGAGAAAAAAGTAGAACTGGTTTCTTCTCCTCAAACCGGTTATCTGAATACCGGTCTTCCCCATGTATACGATCCTGCAAGGGATGGAGAACTGGAAAAACAGGAATACCGGTTCGAAGTGGAAATGAAAATAGCTTCCCGGCTGTTCCATAATTTAGAAAAACTGGATTACATAAAATGCGATATTGAAGGATTCGAATATATTGTTCTTTCGGATATGAAAGATATTATTGCAAAACATCGGCCTAAAGTACAGGTAGAAATATGGCCGGATCATCAAAAAGAATTATTTGATATGTTTGATGAATTGAATTATAAACCTTATAAATTGATGAATGGTCGTTTAGAATTACAAGATAAAGATAAAGTATCAATAGGAGGGGATTTTATTTTCCTACCTGAAGAATGATCTTTTATTTGTGGTGCTGGTTTGTCTGGTTCAAATATTAAGAATATTCCACACAAATCCGGCAGAATTTATTAAGTCCGAATAGTCTATTTATTCGATGACTCATTTAACATGATAAGATGCAGGAAAGAAGTAATATCTTCCACTGTCTTTTTTGTGGCCAGAGATAAACTCTCAGACATATTTCCTAAACATTCTTCACTCACATTCGGATATTTTTTTGACTGAATTAATTCATAATTAGTGGTAAAGACTTTTTCCACAAGTATTTTGTCTTTTTTAGATAGCCGGGCGGAAACAGATAAATCCGTATAAATATCTTTAACCTTATGAGTACCTAATTCCAGTTCTATTTCTTCCTCCGAAGGAATAAAGACAAAAGATTCATCTTTTTCTATAATAGAAGTCGTTTTATTATTTAAGATTTTTATTGTTAATATATATTCTTTATCCGTATCTTCACTGGTAGCATCTTCCAGATTAAAGCAGGTACTTCTGCTACATTCTGCTAATAATGCATCTGTAAGAAATTCTCTGTAAGGCTGGACAAGAGATTTTTCTCCCAATGTAATCCTGAACTTTCCTTTTGAAAGATTGTAGAATAATAAAGGAATAAATATCGACTTCTTTTTCTCTACCGTAGTAAAGTAATCCATATTCGATTGTTCGATAAAATCCAGGTAAACAGTTTTATTTACCTCTTCTGTATAGACAGGGGTCGTAAATTCGTAATCGAGATCTGATTCAAAAGTCTCCAAATCTTTTTGGACGGATTTTCTGCTCTGACACGAATAGAAAAATGGTAAGAAACAAGAAATAAAAATTACAAAAATTCTGTTTTTCACTGCTTA
>JAJBTS010000011.1 GCA_020860885.1 Bacteroidales bacterium | reverse complement strand
AACTCTTCCTTCGCCGTGAACTACAAATAAAAACGTCATGCAGGTGAAATATTTTTTGGAGTTCTTTGCCAGCACTAATATAGAGGTTTATATGGGAAATAAAAAAAGATAAACAAAAATTTCTTTTATTATTTTAAATGATTTACTTTTGCATTCCGAAAAACAATTTAAATAGTAACCCTATTTTATAATACAAAATTAAAATGGCAAAGAAAGTAAAAGCAAGCGACCCTTCTCAGGCAGAACAGAATGTAGGCGAAATTTTATCAAAAACAGATCAGTTTATTGATAAATACTGGAAGCAAATACTTATAGGTGTTGCTGCAATCATTTTAGTTGTAGTAGGAATAATCGTTTTCCGTCATGCCTATCTTGTTCCGAGAGAAAACAATGCGCAAATTGCTATTTTTCCGGGAGAAAACTACTTTGCAAATCAACAATGGGAAATAGCTCTCAACGGTGACAGCCTGGACTATATTGGCTTCATTGATATTATAGACGAATACAGCGGCACAGAAACAGCCAATCTGGCAAAAGCTTACGCCGGTATTTGCCAATACAACTTAGGGGATTATGAAGCTGCGCTGAATAATCTGAAAAGCTATAGCAGCAAAGATGACTTATTTGCCGCCCAGATACAGGGAGCCATAGGCGATTGCCAGGTTAATTTAGGAAATATCAAACAAGGAATCGATTTTTTCAAAAAAGCTGCGTCTAAAGCAAATAACTCTACGATAAGTCCTATATATCTGAATAAGGCAGCCATAGCTTATGAAAGCCTGGAAGAATATAAAGAAGCTTTGGATATTTATACGACCATCAAAACAAAATACCCGCAATCACAGGAAGCTGCGAGTATCGATAAATATATTGAACGCGCTAAAGCTCTGATTAAATAATGGCAACCGAACTCCATAATTTATCCGATTACGATCCGAATACCCTACCGGACGCATCAAAAATGCACTTTGCGATTGTTGTATCCGAATGGAATCCGGACATCACTCTCAAACTCCGGGACGGTGCCTACAATACTTTATTAAAAGCAGGAGTTAAGCCTGAAAATATTACGGTTGCGTATGTTCCGGGAAGCTTTGAATTGATTTATGGAGCCAAACGGGTAGTAGAAAGCATTCGTCCGGACGCAATCATCGGTCTGGGATGTGTAATCAGAGGAGATACCCCCCATTTTGATTATGTTTGTTCCGGTGTTACTCAAGGTTTTGCCCAAATGAATGTAGATGGAGACATTCCATACATCTTTGGATTGCTAACTACGGATAATTTGCAACAAGCCATAGACCGCGCCGGCGGTAAACACGGAAATAAAGGAGATGAAGCTGCAATTACCGCTATAAAAATGGCAAAATTTGCTTGCAATTTCAATTAATAGTTGTATCTTTGCAGTGCTTTTGAAAAGGGCAGTTACCAGAGTGGCCAAATGGGTCTGACTGTAACTCAGATGACTTACGTCTTCGGTGGTTCGAATCCATCACTGCCCACAAAAAACAGTTAACAATTAAGCCTCAATAATTTGTTAACTAAATTGCGGAAGTAGCTCAGTTGATAGAGCATTAGCCTTCCAAGCTGAGGGTCGCGGGTTTGAGTCCCGTCTTCCGCTCCCGAAAGAGAACAGATTTCAGAATCTGTTCTCTTTTCTTTTTATTATAGGACTCTTAACAAACTTTCAAGAAACTTTTCAGATACTCTACGTAAAAAATCAAATACATAGTGTACTTTTGTATCTTACAATTTTAACAACATGGAATTTCAATTAACATCTCAATACAAACCAACAGGAGACCAACCACAAGCTATAAAAGAACTGGTCGAAGGGGTAAATCAACAATTACCCTATCAAACCCTCCTGGGTGTTACAGGCTCGGGTAAAACCTTTACTATTGCCAATGTTATTAAGGAAGTAAATAAGCCAACCCTCGTATTAAGTCATAACAAAACACTGGCAGCGCAGTTATACAGCGAATTTAAAGCTTTCTTTCCCAATAACGCAGTAGAATATTTTGTTTCTTATTACGATTATTATCAGCCGGAAGCATACATTCCATCTTCCAATACCTATATAGAAAAAGATCTGTCTATCAATGATGAAATTGAAAAATTAAGGCTCTCTACTACTTCCGCCTTGCTTTCCGGAAGAAGGGATGTGATCATTGTTTCTTCTGTTTCCTGCTTGTATGGGATCGGGAATCCCGAGGATTTCAGGGAAAACGTCGTATCCATAAAAAAAGGAATGACCTTTTCCCGTAATGATTTCCTTCGCAGGTTAGTAGCCAGTTTATATTCCCGGAACCAGATCGAATTTACCCGCGGACATTTCCGGGTAAAAGGTGATACCGTCGATATTTTCCTCGCTTATAACGATACGGCTTTACGGGTTCTTTTCTGGGGAGATGAAATTGAAGAGATCTATACTTTTGATCCCATCGACGGACATCCCCTGAACATTTTTGAAACTTACGACATTTATCCGGCCAACCTTTTCGTTACTACAAAAGAAAGAATTGATTTAGCTGTACAGGATATTGATGTCGACCTGGGAGAAAGGGTGAAATTTTTCACAGATGGAGGTCAGTTCCAGGAAGCCAAGCGTTTGTATGAAAGGGTTACTTATGATTTGGAAATGATCCGGGAATTAGGTTATTGTTCCGGAATAGAAAACTATTCCCGCTACTTCGACCGCCGTCAGCCGGGAAGCCGTCCTTTCTGCCTGATCGATTATTTCCCAAGAGATTTCCTGACTGTTATTGATGAAAGTCACGTGACTATCCCACAGATACGAGCCATGTACGGAGGAGACCATTCCAGAAAAATCAATCTGGTAGAATACGGGTTCCGTTTACCGGCAGCCATCGATAACCGCCCGTTAACTTTTGATGAATTCGAATCCTTGACTCCACAAAAAATATTTATCAGTGCAACACCGGCCGATTTTGAATTACAGATGAGTGAAGGAATTGTTACCGAGCAGGTCGTTCGTCCTACCGGATTGTTAGATCCGCTTATTGATGTGCGTCCGAGCCTGAATCAGATAGACGACTTAATGGAAGAAATTCAACTTCGCACCGAAAAGAACGAACGGACTCTGGTTACCACATTGACCAAACGGATGGCAGAAGAGTTAAACTCTTATTTCACCCGGATGGGAATACGTACGGCTTATATTCACTCGGATGTAGATACTCTGGAAAGAATAGAAATCATGGAGAAGTTACGCCAGGGAGTCTTTGATGTCCTCATCGGTGTGAACCTGTTAAGAGAAGGACTGGATCTTCCAGAGGTATCTCTGGTCGCTGTTCTCGATGCTGATAAAGAGGGATTTCTCCGTTCTCACCGCTCCTTAACCCAGACGGCCGGACGTGCTGCCCGTAATGTAAACGGGAAAGTTATTTTCTATGCCGACAAAATTACGGACAGTATGAGGAAAACTATAGAGGAAACTATAAGGAGAAGAGAAAAACAATTAAAATACAATGAGGAGAATAATATCACTCCTACTCAAATTAAAAAAACGACTCAATCTTCTCTCCTCAAAAATACAGAACAGGAACAAAAAGCATACGTCGAAAAAGAAGATGCTTTCAATCTTGCTGCTGATCCCGTCGTGAAAAACATGACTAAAAAACAGCTCCAAAAAGCAATCGATAAGACCCGGAAAATGATGATGGAAGCCTCTAAAAAACTGGATTTCCTCGAAGCGGCCCAGTACCGGGATGAGTTAATTAAATTAGAAGAAATAATGAAAAATCAATATAAAAATGAAGACTGACATTGAAATTGCCCGCAGTATTAAACTGAGGAAGATAAAAAAAATTGCTACTCAAATCGACATTCCGGTAGAAGAAGTATTAAACTATGGTAAATACATCGCAAAGATACCGGTAAACCTGATTGACGAAGAAAAGGTAAAAAAGAACAACCTGATCCTGGTAACAGCTATTACCCCTACCAAAGCAGGGATAGGAAAAACAACGGTATCCATTGGCTTGGCTCTGGGTTTGGAAAAAATAGGTAAAAGGGCGATTGTTGCCTTACGGGAACCGTCACTGGGACCTTGTTTCGGAATGAAAGGCGGAGCTGCCGGCGGCGGTTACGCGCAGGTATTGCCTATGGAAAATATCAACCTTCATTTTACCGGGGATTTTCATGCCGTTACATCCGCCCACAACATGATCACTGCGCTTCTGGATAACTATCTCTATCAGAATCAGGGCGTATGCGGGGTAGGATTAAGGGAAATACTTTGGAAAAGGGTATTAGACGTGAATGACAGAAGCTTACGCCAGATTGTAACCGGATTGGGGCCCCGCACAAACGGCATACCCACGGAAACAGGTTTCGATATAACCCCTGCCTCGGAAATTATGGCTATACTTTGCTTGTCGAAAGACATCGATGACCTTAAAAGAAGGGTCGGAGAAATATTGTTAGGCATAGATTACGAAGGCAAACCTTTCAAGGTAAAAGACCTGAAAATAGAAGGATCCATAGCGGTATTGATGAAAGATGCCATCCATCCGAATCTGGTGCAGACAACGGAAAATACAGCGGCTTTCATTCATGGCGGACCTTTCGCAAATATTGCTCATGGATGCAACTCTATACTTGCTACTAAAATGGCTCTTACTTTTGGAGAATATGTTATTACGGAAGCGGGATTCGGCGCCGACTTGGGTGCGGAGAAATTCTTTAATATCAAATGCCGCAAAGCCGGTCTGCAACCGAAATTAACGGTGATTGTCGTAACTTCCCAAGCGTTGAAAATGCACGGTGAGGTTCCTGTAAACGATATTAAAAAACCGAATCGCGGAGGTTTCATCAAAGGATTCGAAAATCTGGACAAGCACATCGATAATATACAAAAGATGGGGCAGAGCATCGTTGTTGCTTTTAATAAATATGCTTTCGATACGGATGAAGAAATTTCTTTACTAAAAGAACACTGCACGGAAAAAGGAGTTGGTTTTGCCGTTAATAACGCATTCGCGGAAGGTGGCGACGGAGCCATAGACCTGGCAAATACTGTCGTTGAAACCATAGAAAACAAACCTTCTGCCCCACTCCATTTTACTTACGATGAAAATGATCCTATCAAAGTAAAGATCGAGAAAATTGCAAAAGAAATCTATGGTGCAGAAGCAGTACAATTCAGTGATAAAGCAGAAAGAATATTAAAAATTGCCCACGAAATGGGAATTGAGCATTTCCCGGTATGTATCGCCAAAACTCAGTATTCTTTTTCTGCCGATGCGAAGCAATACGGCGTAGCCAAAGGTTTCAAACTGAAAATTAATGATATAGTTATTAACAACGGAGCCGAATTTATTGTAGCTATTGCGGGAGAAATTATGCGTATGCCGGGACTACCGAAAGTTCCGAATGCTGTTAATATAGATATAGTAAACGGACAGATTGAAGGATTATCCTGATCACTCTATCTTAATATCGTATTTACGAAGCAGTCCTCTCACTCCGGAAAGTGAAAAGACTGCTTTTTTAATATTATTTTTTTCGGGATCGATCGTATAATTGTAGGCAGTCCTGAAATCGGTCTGAATCAACTGTGTCCTTTCAAAGGCAGCACCCGATAAATCACAGTTAATAAACTTACTTTTAGATAAGTCGCAATCATTGAAGTCTACTTCGCTCATATTGCAATTCTTGAAAACTATATTTTAAGTCTTTTCTTCCAGAATACCGAATTCGCTAAATTACAATTCTCAAAAA
>JAJBTS010000341.1 GCA_020860885.1 Bacteroidales bacterium | reverse complement strand
TGATTTGTCTAAATACTCAATAATAATAGTCGTATATTAGATAAAAATTAAATATTCTAACACAAATAACGTGAATTTTTTGGAGAAAGTTGTATATTTGTAGGGAAAAGATAAATAGTGTTTAAGAAATTCTTATCCATATTGCTGATCTTTACTGTTAATATCTTATTTTTAAGCCATGCAGTTATTTCTCATCATCACCATGATGGGATGCCGCATTTTATATTTTTAAACACAGAACATGCTGACCATCAAGTACCCTCCGGCAATAACGATTGCTGTTGTACTCACGATTCTTCCAAAAAAGAGGAGGGTAACTGTCAGTTAGATAAAAATATCGATGTAGTCTGTGAAACGGAAAAGGATTATCACTCTATTACTTGTTGCAATTCTCCGGATCATTCCGGTTTATTATATCAGGCCATACTTCTCTATTATTCTTTCAATTTATCTGTTTTTGATGATAACGATCAAAACAAGATACCTCCCTATTTAATAAGTTATTCGTCTGTTGACGTAAACCTTATTCATGGTTTACGTGCTCCTCCTGTGGTTTAATGCTTCCTTTGGCATTTATTTAAGACCTAAAACGGAAATCAATATTTCTTATAAATCTTTATAGGTTTGGTTATTTCCGGGAGAAAATTACAATAACTAATTAAAAACAAACAATCATGAAAAAGATATTTTTTCTAATGGCTGTTGCCAGCCTTTCTTTATTTTCCTGTACAAATAATAAGACCACAGAACATACTCACGACGAGAATTGTAAGCACGATCATGAACAGACAGATAAAAATGCTTCACATACACATGGTGAGAATTGCAATCATGACCATGAAATGCCGGCTCAGGAAAGTTTTACAGTAGAAGCGGAAGTAAATTAAATCTTACTGATATGAAATTAAAATTGATATATTTAAGCATTATATTCGTAATGCTTACGGGATGTCATAAACATACCGACAATCATACTCACGAAGGGCATACTCACGATACTCCCTTATTATTAGTGGGTTATAACGATTTATTTGAAGCTTTTCTGGAAGCCGAACCTTTTGCTTTGGGTAAACAATCTTCGGTTACTTTGTACCTTACGGAATTACCGAATATTCCGGCGGAAGTGAATGCTGTAACAGTAAGTTTAATTGTCGGTAATAAAGGAATAAGACAAACCCAGGAAACTTTTGTTCAACCGGGAGTCTATCGGTTTGCCCTGACTCCAGAGGCTACCGGAAATGCTAAAATCAGCATTAATATTCAATCATCTAAAGGAAATTCACAAATTGAAGTAAATGATGTGGTTGTATTTGAGGATGCCCATACTGCCGAACATACGGCAGAAGAACAAGCCGAACATCATCCGGATGCAATTAGTTTCAATAAAATGCAACAATGGAGAATTGATTTTGCAACAACATTACCCGGAAATGAACCCTTCGGACAAGTCATAAGAACTACCGGACAAATTATTTCTTCGCAAACGGATGAAAACAGGGTGGTAGCGAAAGCTTCAGGTGTAGTTGTATTTAATCGTAATATACTGGAAGGACAAAGTGTTTCTGCAGGTCAGGAACTATTTACCGTATCTTCTGCAGGAATGGCGGAAGATAATGTGAATGTTCTGCTTATTGAAGCGCATAATAATTTTATAAAAGCGGAAGGCGATTATAAAAGAGCTCAGGAGCTCATAGAAGATAATATTGTCTCTTCGAAAGAATTTCTGGAAATAAAAAGCACTTATGAGAATTCAAAAGCCGTGTACGATAATCTGTATAAAAATTTCTCAGACAAAGGTCAACGGGCCTCGAGTTCTGGTGCAGGATTCATAAAACAATTACTGGTTTCTAACGGAGAATATGTGGAGGCCGGACAGGTTTTGGCTATCATCTCCAGAAATAAATCTCTTTTATTGAAGGCTGATGTACCCATGAAGTATGCTTCTTTGCTCCATTCCATTTCAACCGCTAACTTCAGAACAATGAACAATCAGAAAACTTATTCATTGGAAGACTTAAATGGTAAAATCCTCTCTTACGGAAAAACAGTTAATGAAGATAATTTCATGCTGCCGGTTAGTTTTCAGATGGATAATAAAGCGGATTTTATTCCGGGAAGTTTTGTGGAGGTATTTATCAGAACAAAATCGGATGTTCCTGTAATGACTATTCCCAGTTCGGCTCTAACGGAAGAACAAGGCGCTTTCTTTGTATATGTCCAGTTAACTCCTGAAACTTTTGGGAAAAGACAAGTCTCTATTGGAATGACGGATGGTATAAAGACGGAAATTCTGAATGGATTGAATTCTACGGATCGATTAGTGAGTAAAGGAGCTATTTCTGTTAAGTTAGCTCAGTCTGCAGGGGCTTTGGATCCACATGCAGGGCACGTTCATTAATGGAACGAAGAATTGAACAATTAAGACAGCGAGGTTAGCTTCCGGTTCCCGAATGAAAGGGTTGGTTTTAATGATTTAAGAAGCCTCTTTGGGGCTAAAGTTCTTTGGAACAACCTCATAATTTTCACTTCAAAAAGATTATTTATGCTAAACAAGATTATAAATTTTTCTAATAAGAATAAGATATTCATGGTGTTAGCAGCAGTGTTACTGATAGGGTACGGAGTATCCACTTCGGATAAGATGAAAAAGAAAAATATTTTTAATTTCTTCATAGCACTCCACTCTTCATTATAAAATTACTTTTATGCTAAATAAAATTATAAGTTTTTCGCTTAACAATAAGTTATTCATATTGTTAGCTGCTATATTACTGGTGGTGTACGGGGTTTATACCACGGAAAAAATGGATATTGATGTTTTCCCTGACTTGACAGCGCCTACGGTTGTAGTAATGACGGATGCACAGGGAATGGCTTCGGAGGAAGTAGAAAGATTGGTGACTTTCCCGATAGAAACGGCTGTGAATGGAGCAACGGATGTGCGGCGCGTACGTTCTTCTTCGATGCAGGGCTACTCTTTTGTCTGGATAGAATTTGATTGGGGAACGGATATATTCAGAGCGCGTCAGATTGTGAGTGAGAAGATGGTAACTCTGACGGAAAGTATGCCTGAAGGTATACAGCCTATCCTGGCTCCTCAATCCAGTGTGATGGGGGAAATACTTTTCATTGGTTTACAGTCTGATACAACTTCATTGATGGATTTGCGTACACTGGCGGAATGGGCGGTTCAACCCGTTATTCTGGCTACCGGAGGTGTCTCTCAGGTTACTATTATTGGGGGTGAATATAAGCAGTATCAAGTGTTGGCAAATCCTCAGTTGATGAAATATTACGAGGTATCTATCAACGAATTAGCAGAGGTATGTTCAAGTATTTCTGAAAATTCTACCGGAGGTGTTGTTCGTGAATATGGAAACGAATATATACTGAGAGGAATGGCCCGTACTCATGACCTCGAAGAATTAGGAAATTCATTTGTGAAGCTAAAAGGAAATAAACTTGTACTTCTAAGCGATGTTGCTGAAATTAAAGTGGGTGCTGCCGTTAAGATGGGAACTGCTTCACAAAACGCTAAACCGGCAGTTATAATATCCGTATCTAAACAGCCTAATATCAATACATTGAACGTTACGAAGAATATAGAGAAAAATCTGGCGGAACTGCAGAAAACTCTCCCTGCGGATGTTAAGCTGGATACTAAGATTTTTCAACAGGCCGACTTTATAAGCACGTCTGTTAATAATGTTTCCCGTGCGTTGGTTGAAGGAGCCATCTTTGTAATCATCATTTTATTTTTGTTCCTCGGCAGTTTCAGAACTACGATTATTTCTGTGATTGCTATTCCTCTTTCTCTTTTAGGAGCAGTAATTGTTATGTATTTTCTGGGAATGAATATAAATACTATGAGTTTAGGAGGTATGTGTATCGCTATTGGTTCTCTGGTCGACGATGCTATTATTGACGTGGAAAATGTGTACAAACGATTGCGGCAGAATCATCTCAGGCCTAAGTCAGAAAGGGAATCTTCTTTCAAAATTGTTTTCGAAGCTTCCCGTGAGATCAGAGCTTCCATCATTAATGCAACATTGATCATTATAGTGGCGTTTATACCTTTGTTCTTTTTATCGGGAATGGAAGGGCGTATGCTCCAGCCTCTGGGAATTGCTTATATAGTTTCCTTATTCATGTCGCTGATAGTGGCTATGACGTTGACTCCTTTACTTTGTAAGTTGTTATTGTCGGATGAAAAGTATCTGGAAAAAAATAAGAAAGAGAGTTGGTTAACCTCTCATCTGACAAGATGGTATCAAAGGTCTTTGGAGTGGGCTTTAGGTCATAAAAAGTCTATTCTTGTTTCAGCTATTGCACTCTTCATAGTTTCTCTGGTTTTATTTGCTACGATGGGATCGGCTTTTCTTCCGGAGTTTAACGAAGGTGCGTTGACTATTTCCGCTGTTTCCAAACCGGGAGTTTCTTTGGAAGAAAGCGATCGTTTGGGAAAATGGATGGAAGAAGAGTTGTTAAGTATTCCGGAAGTAAAAACTACCGCCCGCCGGACAGGTAGAGGGGAGTTGGACGAACATTCCCAATCGACCAACGGAGCCGAAATTGATGTAAATTTTGTTTTGAATAAACGTTCGCAGGACGTGTTTATGGCAGAAGTAAGAGAAAAACTGGCTGCTATTCCGGGAGTAGCTACAACGGTCGGACAGCCTCTAGGGCACCGGATCGATCATATGCTTTCCGGAACAAGAGCAAATATTGCTATTAAAATATTCGGTACGGATTTAAATCATCTTTTTACTTTGGGAAATCAGGTTCAGAATACTATATCCGATATTCCGGGGCTGGTAGACGTTAGTGTGGAACAGCAAACGGAGGTGCCTGAAATACAAATAAAGCCCAATCGGCTGATGCTGGCAAAGTATGGTATCAGTGTAGAAGATTTTAACCGTTTCATTAATCTGGCTTTTGCCGGAGAGAAACAAACTGAAATTTTTGAAGGACAAAGAAGCTTTGATTTGATTCTTCGCCTTAATCCCGGTTATACAAATACAATAGAAGGTATTCGCTCTGCTTTGATCGATACAGGCATAGGAGGAAAAATTCCTTTGGAAGAAGTTGCGGATATTGTTTCTGCTATGGGACCGAATTCTATAAGTCGTGAGAATGTACAAAGAAAAATTGTTGTTTCCGTGAATGTGGCAGAACGGGATTTAGGATCTGCAGTGGAAGAGATACAGCAAACGATCAATTCATCGATAAGCCTTCCCGAAGGTTATCGCATTGAATATGGCGGCCAGTTTGAAAGTGCGCAAAGGGCTTCACGTACTTTACTTTTTACTTCTATTCTGGCCATTTTTATTATATTTTTGTTGTTGTATCAGGAATTCAGGAATATAAAATTATCAGCCTTGATATTAATTAATCTACCATTGGCATTGATTGGCGGCGTATTTGCTGTTTTCTTTTCTTCGGGAGTAATTAGTATTCCTTCTATAATAGGATTTATTACCCTCTTTGGAATTGCGACAAGAAATGGAATCTTGTTGGTTTCTAATTATCAAAACCAAAGAAAAGAAGGAGTTTCACTGCATCAAACCGTATTGAGAGGTTCCGTAGATAGGCTAAATGCTATTTTGATGACTGCTATAACGGCAGGTCTGGCTCTTTTGCCGATGGTGTTTAATGGAGATAAGCCGGGTAATGAAATTCAAAGTCCTATGGCAGTAGTTATTTTGGGAGGTTTATTTACTTCTACCTTGCTAAATATTTATATAGTTT
>JAJBTS010000431.1:5278-5776 GCA_020860885.1 Bacteroidales bacterium | reverse complement strand
CTATTATTTTAATCATAAATGCCGGATACTTTATAGCACTGATTCTTACTATACTTGGAATAATAGGCCTGATTTCAGAAAATTTTAAGACGCAGTCGTCAAAAATAATTATATTCACTGTTTTTGGCATATTAATTTTATTTGTGGTCATAAACTTTGATGCAGTATTTGGCTACTTGGAGGATATATCTGAAGGAACGATGTATCACTCCAAAATTCAAGACATTATTTCCAGTGTTTCTGAAGACGATACAGCTGCTGTGGGAACTGTGTATGCAAGATATGAACGATATACCAGAAGTATTAAGTTGTTTTTGGAATCTCCTATTTGGGGTCAGCTTACACGCGCGGATATTGGAAAGCATTCTCAGATATTAGATTATTTTGCACAATATGGGGTTTTTGTTGGAATCTGGTTTTGCTCAATATTTACCGGATTTAGGAAAAATCTGGTTAGAAATTATCCGGATAAAAATGGCTTTATAACAGTTGTTTTTA
>JAJBTS010000431.1:0-5268 GCA_020860885.1 Bacteroidales bacterium | reverse complement strand
GCTTTATGGCTTTTGCGTGCTTAAACAATCTTTCATATTCAAATGGCGTTATTATTGCGTGGTGTTTACCCGGCGCTCTATGTATTATCCGAAAGCAGGAGGAGTTAACAACATGAATAAGTCTACTGTTGTAATTGTTGGGGGCTTTCGCCTTCCAGATGGCAATGCGTCTGCTATCCGATGCGGAGGGAACACCAATCTCTTTAGAAGATTGGGTTATCGTGTTGTTGTGGTTGGTAAAGTGGACGCAAGGTATGCAGAAAAAGGGAAAAAATGGTATAGCTTTTTTGGCGTAGATTGTCTGGATCTGGAAACCTGTATCAAAGATTTTACCAGGGATATTGATTATGTAAGAACGCTGGCAGAAAAATATGATGTTCAGTCTATTAAGGCGGTAATAGCCTACAACTATCCAGGAAAGGCATTAAATCGCCTGCGTAAATGGTGCAGGAAAAATAGCATTTATCCAATAGCAGATACAACTGAGTGGTACGCTTTTGAGGGAAAAATGTGATTTCCGCAGTAATTCGGAAACTCAGTACTGAATATAGGATGCGCATTGTAAACCGGAGAATTGGCAATATTATCTGCTCCACAAATTATATACGGGATTATTATGGACAGAAATACAATACAATAATTATTCCAATGATTTGTGAGGATGAGATTTCGAATAGGAAAACAAGCTTTCCAGTGAATCATCCAAGAAAGTTCATATATGCCGGTTCTCCAGGATTGAATTTTAGTAAGGATGATATTGAAACAATAGTTCGTACTTTTCTGAGTATAGATCAAAAGTATGAACTGTTGTTTTATGGTTTCACAATTGACGACTTTCTGAAGAATTATCCGCAGTATGAGCAGAAACTCAGGGCAAAAAAGGAAATCCATTTTATGGGACGAGTTAGCAAGCGGATAATTAATGAAGCGTTGAGTAGCTCTGATTTTTATGTGCTGTATCGCCCGAATACCAAAGTAAATAAAGTTGGTTTTTCAACAAAGTCCATGGAAGCAATTTCAAGCTGTGTTCCGCTGATTGCTAATGATGTGAATGGCGATTTTAATCTGTATTTTCAGCAGAATCAGGCATTGATTAGTCCTGTAGATGACTATGACAGTTTCGCGAATAATGTTGTAAGCGCAATCAATATGCCGGATGAAGATGTGATAAAGATGAAGAATAACTGCGCACAATACAATCCTTTTGCAATGGAACAGTATGTAGAATCAATGAATACATTTATGGAAAGGCTTAAATAATGTTATGAAGATAATGTGGGTTGTAGCTCAAATCACACCGGATATGGCAACGATACTCAGTTATCCAAAAAGTGCTTTTGGCGGCTGGGTTCAAAATATGCTGGATGAACTGAGGACTTGCGCTGAATTGGAAATTTCTGTTGTAGGCTGCGCTTCGATTAATAAATCCAGGCATAGGGTTCTTAATAATATAGAATATTATATTTTGCCAATTGCCGGGAAAAATAAATCGGTATCGGAAGAGGAAGCAAAGCAGGTTGTAGATTCTGTTAAGCCCGATGTCATCCATATTGAAGGGACAGAGTTTGGTATTTCTAATTGCTTTTCCAAATTCAGGTGCTGTCCTAATATTATATCTTTGCAGGGAATTTTATCCGGATATGAAAAATACCAATTCGGCGGATTGCCATTAGAAGAAATGATGTTTTCTGTTAAATATGCATGGGCTGGATGGACGCTGTTTTTCAGAAAGATACTTTTGTTTAACAATAGGATAGCGGTAGAAAATGAAACAATCCGAAACGCTGATTACTTATTAGGACGAACTATTTGGGACAGGGCTCATTCCTATAAAATAAATACTTCTGCACCTTATTTTGAATGCCCGAGAATTCTAAGACAGGATTTTTATGGGAAAGAATGGAGTGAAGCAAATTGCCGGCCGCACTCTGTTTTTGTCGGAAATGGATATTCTGCTTTGAAAGGCGGGCATTTTGTTATTGAAGCAATCGACCAGCTTCGGAATGAATTCCCTGATATACATTTGTATTTTGCCGGACAGGCTCCGTTTGATAAGAAGCTTGGGATGAAATCCAGCATGGGTTACGCTGCCTATGTGAAGAAGTTAATTCGTGGAAAAGGTTTGTCTGACTATGTGACGTATTTAGGAGTTTTACCAGGAGATAAGATGGCGGAAATGATGCTAAGCAGCAATGTGTATGTATTGCCCTCTTTAATAGAAAATAGCCCGAATACTTTAGGTGAAGCCATGATTTTAGGCGTGCCGGTTGTGTCTGCATACACAGGCGGTGTGCCAAGCATGGTAGAAGATAGTACGGAAGCGTTGCTGTATAGAGCAGATGATCCTGTGATGCTTGCCTGGCAGATAAAACAAGTGTTTGATAATCCGGAGGCTGCAACGGAAAGAGCAAAAAATGCTAAAGAGCACGCCATGAAAACACACGATGCCGGACGCAACAGAAAAATTATGTTAGATATATATCACGATATTGTAGACGGAGGTGATCATACATGATGTATGCACCAGTTGTTTTGTTTGTTTATAACCGTCCGGATTGTGCCGAAAAGAACCTGCAGGCACTGAACGATAATCCGGAAGCTGCAAATAGCAGGCTGTATGTATTTTCTGATGGCGCAAAAAACGAAGAGGCACGTGCCGCTGTTATGAAAACAAGGTAAGTTCTACGCGCATTCAAAAAGAATAATAACTTCAAGGATATGGAGATTATTGAGCAGCCTGTGAATAAAGGGCTGGCACAGTCAATTGTTGATGGCGTGTCTTTTGTGATCAACGAATATGGTTCTATCATTGTCGTGGAAGACGACTGTATTGTGTCGCCTTATTTTCTTCGGTTTATGAATCAGGCGTTAAGTTACTATAAAAACGATTCATCAGTCGGCTCCATTTCCGGCTGGACCCCAAATTTAAAATATCCTGTGTCCTTCATAGCGGATGAATTTTCAATTCTCAGATCATGTAGCATTTGCTGGGGGACATGGGCAGACAGATGGGAGGATGTTGACTGGGATATGAACCAGTATGAACTTATCCGACACAATCAGGAACTGATAAAAAGATGCAATAAAACAGGAAATGACCGATTCGTCAGATATATTCGTCAAAAGAAATTTAATTTGCAATCGTGGTCGATCCGATTTGGCATGACATTAGTTCAAAGATCGCAGCGGACCATTTATCCCAGGTATTCTTATGCGGAGAATATCGGTCACGATTCCAGAGGCACACATGATAATGTAGAACAGGTTGCTGCTCCGTTTCAAGTTGGTGCCGGTAAGGCAATTCAAGATTCGACTTTTTTACCGGCAAATAAGATAATGGCGGATGCAAGCATTGAAAAGCAGTTTCGCAGAATTTATGGCGGCAATGTTTTGCAGAGAGTTAAAAAATATTTATACATACACGGCGTGGAAAAGTTTATGGATATTCGGAGGAAGTCCTGATTATGCGTGTTTTGATTTATTATTCTAAATTGAATGTCGGGGGAGCTGAGCGCTCAAATGTACGAATGATGAAGAAGATGGTCAACTCCGGCTGGGGCGTAACTTTGCTTTTGAGATATGGAGGCGGAACAATGGAATCTGAGATTCCGGCAGGGGTTCAGGTTTTATATTTGCGTCGGAATTCTGATTTTCTATCTCATATTTCCCAAAATTCAGTTATCACAAAAGCAAAAGGTTATATAGGTTTTCTAATAGAACGGTTGCATGAAGAGAGAACAAAACAACAAGTCCGTAAGGAAGACTTTGATATTGCTATTATTGGGCTCCAAGGGCTTGACGCCGGATTTGTTGTAAACAATATAAAAGCGAAAAAGACGCTTTTGTGGATTAGAAACGATTTACATGGCTGCGATCCTACCGGAAAGGTTGCTTCAAATATTCGAAAGTATGCAGAGAAAATTGATTATTTCCCTTGTGTATCACAGACTGCGAAGCAGTCGTTTGAAGATTTGTTTCCTGCACTGAGGGAAAAGGCAGTACTTATCTATAACGTACTGGATACAGAAGAAATGCTGAAATTAGCAGCAAAGCCATCCTGCATAGATAACAAATATGCTGACAAATTAAAGATTCTTTCCGTCTGCCGTGTTTCAGATAAAGTGAAAGGAATCTTTCGTATGTTAGATGTGTATGAAAAGCTGAGAAACGAAGGCATATTCTTTTATTGGATTCTGGCAGGCAACGGAGAAGATTATCAGGAACTGCAGAAACGTATTATGCAAAAAAATTGCAGGATGGTTTTGTTTTGCTAGGTCATCAGATGAATCCGTTTCCGCTGTATCGCCAATGTGATATGGTGGCTGTTTTATCATACTATGAGGGTTTGTGCGGTGTGATAAATGAAGCGAAAGTGATGGGAAAGCCAGTTATTGCTACTGAGTTTTTCGGGATACATGAGCAGATCATTGACGGAGACGGTGGCCTAATTGTCGAAAATAGCTTTGACAGTATTTATCAAGGTATGAAGAGTCTTTTGACGGATTGTAATCTTAGAGAAAGGTTAACCAATAATCACCTATCAAAGCAGGTCATGGATGATGCATATAAGCTTGAAATACTCACAGGATTAATAAAGGACTGATGTAATTTTCAGGAGTATTTAAACATACAGTGGAGGCATAGAGTTGAGCGAGAACAATAGTCTTAAAAAGAACCAGATTGGTGCAGTGATTTCTTATGTGAATGTTGCGGCCAGCATAGTTGTTGGATTGCTGGTTACGCCCGCCATTATCAAAGGACTCGGAGATAGTGAATACGGTGTCTATGTACTGATTGCTTCCATCACTTCCTACCTTAGCGTGGTTCAAAACGGGTTTTCAGATACCACAATACGATATGCCACAAAATTCAGAGCCCGTGATGATAAAGAACAGGCGGCTAGGTTTAATGGATTTTCTCTTTGCGTAAATATCGTGATTACAATTTTGGCATTGCTGATAGGAATATTATTGGCTTCAAAGTTCCCGGTAATTTATGGGAATTCGCTCTCCGCAGAGGAGATTTCCATCGCAGTAAGATTGTTGTATTTAATGCTCATAAACATTGCGATTACCTTCATGTCAAATGTTTTCTTTGGATATTTAGCAGCTTATGAAGAATTTGTTTTATTGCGCGGTTTGGAGCTTGCAAATACGATCATATCTTACACTTTGATATATGTCGTATTATTGCTTGGGGCTGGTGCATATGAAATCGTCTTAGTTACAACTTTTTGTAATTTAGTTGTTGCTCTTATTGAAGTATGTT
>JAJBTS010000162.1 GCA_020860885.1 Bacteroidales bacterium | reverse complement strand
CCTTTACTGTGACTGTATTATACCTTTATGTAAATTATTTTAGTAATGAAAAAATCTATAATTGCTGTAATATTGGGTTATTTGGATTTACTGCTATCAATAAAGCTAGAAAAATTACCGTTTTTTATATATAAAATTATAAGAATTCAATAAGTACAAAATATGAATAATACTGAAAAGATTATTGATGCAGTTTTTGTGGGGTTGGGTTACATAGGTTTACCTACAGCTGCTTTTGCTGCATCCAAAGGCTTAAATATTTTAGGGGTGGATGTTAATCCTCAGGTTGTGGAAACAATCAATCAAGGAAAAATACATATAATAGAACCCTATTTAGATTCTCTCGTTAAAGATGTTGTCCGTAATGGGTATCTTCGGGCGGCCTTGAAACCTCAACAGGCAGAGGCTTATTTTATAGTAGTACCTACACCTTTCAAACAAAATCATCGCGCAGATATTTCTTACGTAGAAGCAGGAACAAAAGCTGTGATCCCTTTCTTAAAAGAAGGAGATCTTTTTGTTATAGAATCAACTTCTCCTGTGATGACAACAGAGAAGATGGCTGCATTAATATGGAAGGAAAGACCTGAATTAAAAGATAAAATTTATATAGCTTATTGTCCGGAACGGGTTTTACCGGGAAATGTAATTTATGAATTGGAAAACAATGATAGAGTTATAGGAGGGATTAATACCGAATCCACTCAAAAAGCAATTGAATTTTATTCCCGTTTTGTAAAAGGGACTCTACACCCAACAAATGCACGTACGGCTGAGATGTGTAAATTAACAGAAAACTCTTCGCGCGATGTTCAAATTGCATTTGCGAATGAGTTATCTATGATTTGTGATAAAGCTGATATAAATGTGTGGGAATTAATTGAATTGGCCAATAAACATCCTAGGGTAAATATTCTGCAACCGGGTGCCGGAGTTGGAGGACATTGCATTGCTGTTGATCCGTGGTTTATCGTTTCTGATTTCCCTGAACAGGCTCAAATTATTAAACGATCAAGAGAAACAAATGATTATAAGGCCGATTGGTGCGCTAATCGTGTTATTGAAACTTGTCAACAATATGAGATTGAAAAGGGAAGAGAGCCTATTGTAGCTTGTATGGGATTAGCATTTAAACCTAATATTGATGATTTGAGAGAATCTCCGGCTATGTATATTGTCTCAAGGATTATTAGTGAATCTCCGGCTGATATTTTGGTGGTGGAACCTAATATTTCCAAACATAAAACGTTTAATCTGACATCTTATGACGAGGCGTATAAAAAAGCCGATATTGTAGTATGGTTGGTTGCTCATTCTCCATTTTTCTTGTTAGAAAAAGATAATGAAAAAATTGAATTGGATTTTTGTGGGATAAGAAAATAAGAATGAATCTCAAATTTTGTTAGATGAAACGCAATAAGGTATTATTAGTTTTTGGAACTCGTCCGGAAGCCATTAAAATGGCTCCTCTGGTAAAGGAATTTCAAAAGTATCCTGATAATTTTGATGTGAAAGTTTGTATGACAGGGCAACACCGGCAAATGCTGGATCAGGTTTTGGAGGTGTTTGGAATCGCCCCTGATTACGATTTAGATATAATGTCACCTAATCAAGATTTATACGATATTTCTTCAAAAGTTTTATTAGGTATGAGAGACGTTATAAAAGCCTTTCTGCCGGATATCGTCTTTGTACATGGGGATACTACTACTTCAATGGTAACGAGTATAGCTGCTTTTTACCAGCAAATAAAGATTGCTCATGTGGAAGCTGGCCTCAGAACTTATAATTTATACTCTCCCTGGCCTGAAGAGATGAATCGTCAGTTGACAGATCGCATTTCGGATTATTGTTTTGCTCCCACAGAGATTTCTAAGAAAAATCTGGAAAAAGAAAATATTGATCCTGAAAAGATATTTATAACAGGTAATACTGTTATCGATGCTTTATTGATGGCTGTGGATATAATTCAGTCGGATCAAAAATTAAAACAAGATCTGATTACACAGATCCAAAATAAAGGTTATCAGATAAGGGATAATAAAAAGTATGTTTTAATTACCGGTCATAGAAGAGAGAATTTTGGAGACGGATTTTTGAATATTTGCAAGGCATTAAAAGATCTTGCTATAGAACATCCGGATACAGATATCGTTTATCCGGTACATTTAAATCCGAACGTTCAGAAACCGGTATATGATTTACTGGATGGGATTGATAACGTTTATTTGATTTCACCACTTGATTATTTACCGTTTATATATTTAATGCAAAATTCTCATATTATTTTAACAGATAGTGGGGGAATTCAGGAGGAAGCACCGTCCTTAGGTAAGCCAGTACTTGTTATGCGCGATACGACGGAACGTCCGGAAGCGGTAAATGCAGGAACCGTAAAACTGGTAGGTACTAACTGCAGTGAAATTGTGGAAAATGTGAATTTACTATTGAAAGATGAATTAATTTATAATAATATGTCGCATGCTCATAATCCTTATGGAGACGGAAGAGCTTGTGAGAAAATCGTAAATATTCTATTAAATGAAAAATGTATTAGTAACAGGAGCTGATGGCTTTATAGGTTCTCACTTAACAGAGATGTTATTGAAAGAAGGTTATAATGTAAAGGCATTGTCTTATTATAACTCATTCAATTATTGGGGGTGGTTAGATGATTTGCAGCACCCTAATTTGGAAGTCATCACTGGAGATGTGCGCGATCCGCATTTCTGTAAATATATTACCAAAGATATTGATATAATTTACCATCTTGCAGCTTTGATTGCTATACCTTATTCTTATGTAGCTCCTGATAGTTATGTAGATACGAATGTAAAAGGAACACTTAACATCTGTCAGGCTGCAAAAGAAAATAATGTAAGCCGTATATTAGTAACGTCTACCTCGGAGGTATATGGAACTGCAATCTATGTACCGATTGACGAGAAACATCCGAAACAGCCTCAATCTCCTTATTCCGCGAGTAAAATTGGAGCTGATATGCTGGCATTGAGTTTCTATAATGCTTTTGAATTACCTGTTACAATAGTACGCCCTTTTAATACTTATGGGCCTCGACAGTCCGCAAGGGCTATTATTCCAACTATAATTTCTCAAATTGCAAGTGGGATGAAAGAAATTAAATTAGGTGACTTATCTCCCACCCGGGATTTTAATTATGTAAAAGATACATGCAAAGGATTCATTGAATTATCCAAATGTGATATTGCAATCGGGCAGGAAGTAAATATTTCAAGCAATTATGAAATATCTATGCGGGATACATTAAAATTGATTGCTAAAATAATGGGTTCAGATGTGTCTTTCATTGAAGATACTCAACGGTTACGACCTAAAAATTCGGAAGTTTTCAGGTTATGGGGCGATAATTCTAAAATAAAGTCATTGATAGGATTTACTCCGGAGTATGATCTCGAAAAAGGATTAAAAGAAACAATAGAATGGTTTATGAATGCTGAAAATTTGAAAAAATATAAAACGAATATTTACAATGTATAGCGATTTTGTTGACTTTGTAAGAAAAATATATAATACAAAAGATTTTATACCTCTACATGCTCCTTATCTTCAAGGAAATGATAAAAAATATCTGAATGAATGTATTGATTCAATATTTGTATCCAGTGTAGGAAAATTCGTGGATAAATTTGAGTCTCTTATTCAAGAATATACAGGAGTAAAAAAGGCAGTGGTATGTGTTAATGGAACAAATGCATTACATATAGCCTTGAAACTGGTGGGTGTAGAAGAAGGAGATGAAGTTTTAACTCAAGCTCTTACTTTTATAGCTACGGTAAATGCTATAAGCTATTCAGGAGCTTATCCTGTTTTCATTGATGTCGATAAAGAAACAATGGGTCTCTCTCCAAGAAAAGTGAAAGAATGGCTGATTAATAATGGAGAGATTCGTTCAGATGGATGTTATAATAAAAATACAGGGCGACGTATTAAGTGTTGTTTACCTATGCATACCTTTGGTCATCCTGTTATTATTGATAAACTAGTAGATGTATGTAAAGAATTTTCAATTGAACTAGTTGAAGATGCTGCGGAAAGTTTAGGCAGTTTTTATAAAGGGAAACATACAGGAACATTCGGAAAAATAGGTATACTTAGTTTTAATGGAAATAAAACGATTACAACAGGAGGAGGGGGGATGTTATTGTTTCAGGACGAGATGTTAGGATCTCATGCAAAACATATCACCACTCAGGCAAAAGTTCCTCACCGTTGGGAATTTGTGCATGATTATATTGGCTATAATTATCGAATGCCAAATATTAATGCTGCTTTAGGTTGTGCTCAAATGGAAAATTTAGAGTTCATACTTAAAAATAAAAGGGAAACAGCTCAATATTACAAACAATATTTGAGTAATGATTTAGATTTAACTTTTTTTAATGAGCCTCTTTGTTGTGAGTCCAACTATTGGTTAAATGCTATTATTCTTAAAGATCAGGAAAGCAGGAATAGTTTCCTGAAATTTACGAATGATAATGGTATAATGACTCGTCCTATATGGAAATTAATGAATAAACTAGAAATGTTTAAGGATTGTCAAACCGATGATTTGACTAATACTATTTGGTTTGAAGATAGAGTAGTAAATATTCCTAGTAGTGTGAGGTAATGATAAAAAAACTAATTTTAGTTGGAGGAGGAGGTCATTGTAAATCTGTAATTGATGTTGCAGAAAAAGCCGATTATTCAATTGTTGGAATATTAGATCTTGCAGAGAATGTCGGTAAATCTATTCTTGGATATAAAGTTATTGGAACAGATGATGATATTCCTAAATATGTAAATGATGCATTATTTTTGGTTACTGTAGGACAAATTAAAAATTCTTCTTTAAGGATTAAAATCCATAGAGAAATAGAAAAGGCAGGGGGAGTCTTGGCTACAGTCATATCTCCTACAGCACAAATATCAAAATATGCATCACTTGGAGAAGGTACTGTTGTCATGCATAAAGCCGTGATAAACGTAGACACTAAAATTGGTCGAGGCTGTATAATAAACACGTTTTCCAATATAGAGCATGATGTTTCTATTGGAAATTATACTCATATTTCTACTGGAGCAATGATTAATGGAGATTGTCGTATTGGAAATTCTGTATTTATCGGAAGTCAGAGTGTTGTATCTAATGGTATATTTATTGTAGATGAGTCAATTGTGAGTGCTGGCGCATTTGTAAATAAAAATATTGAAATCCCGGGAATATATCTTGGTAATCCTATCCAAAAAATCAAGTAATGTTAGACAAAAATCAGTTTAAAGGAATAAATAATTCCGATTCTATTCTTAGTGCGTTGAAAGTTATGGATGAAAAAAGCGTTAAGTCGCTTTTAGTTTTCGATAACGATAACTTTATTTCTATGTTAACAATCGGAGATATACAACGTGCCATTATCAATAATGTCTCTCTAGCAGAATCAATTGAAAAGATTATAGATTTTAATAAAGTTTATGTGGATGAAAATGAATCTATTGATTCAATAAAAAATAAAATGATTTCTATGCGGGCTGAAAGCATGCCTGTTTTAAATGAAAAAGGAGACTTGGTAAATGTTATTTTTTGGAATGATATTTTTGATGGAGCTATAGAGAATAATAGAGAGAAGTTAGATTTACCTGTAATAATAATGGCGGGAGGAAAAGGAACTCGTCTAAAGCCATTAACGAATGTTATTCCTAAACCTTTAATCCCCATAAATGAAAAAACCATATTGGAATTAATCATAGAGAAGTTTCAGT
>JAJBTS010000258.1 GCA_020860885.1 Bacteroidales bacterium | reverse complement strand
TTCATGAGTAGAATTTTGATTACTTTCTTTTTGAGATCTACTGTTGCTTGTTTCCTGGCGTTTGTGTTCGCCCTTTGAATCCATTGATTTTTTTGAGTCCATAATAAAAAAAATTAATAATTAAACATTTTGGGTACCCGTTTTGGTTGTTTGAATAGAAAACAAACGATACAAAGATCTAGTTGTGGGATTTAATACTTTTTGTGAATATTTAATAGCCAATGACCAATCAAGATTTGGGTGTAAATCTTATTTAAGTTTTTGTTTGTATGATAAATTTTTATACCTTTGCAGGGTTTTCGCTAAAAGCACTCTATTGTGGGTAAGTTTGATACATATAAAATTGACTTAAAAGGAATGCAACAAGACACTCAGGAATATGAGTACTTGTTGGATAATCAGTTTTTTACTGATATTGATAGTGAAGAGATTCAAAAAGGAAAGGTAAAAGCATTCATTACTGTCACTAAAATTCAGGATATGTATGACTTGAATTTCCGGATGGAAGGAGTTATCAAAATTCCCTGCGACAGATGCCTGGACGATATGGATCTTCCGATTGACACTACAGCAAAACTGATTGTAAAATTAGGCAAAGAGTATGCGGAAGAAGGTGACGATATAGTAATTGTTCCCGAAAGTGAAGGATCCATCAATATATCATGGTTTATGTTTGAATTCATAGCTCTGACTATCCCAATCAAACATTCACATGGACCCGGAAAATGCAACAAACAGATGTCGTCCAAACTAAAAAAACATATGGTAAAATCGGCGGAAGATGATTCTTTCGATTTAGACGATACTGATGATATAATAGTTACCGATGATGATTCTGATGATGCAACAGATCCTCGTTGGGACGCATTAAAAGGACTAAAAGATAACAATAACTTAAAATAAAAAAAAATGGCACATCCCAAACGAAGAATTGGTAAAACCAGAAGAGACAAAAGAAGAACGCATTACAAAGCAGTAATTCCTCAATTAGCTCTGGACCCTACAACAGGTGAATATCATTTATATCACAGAGCTCACTGGTATGAAGGCAAATTGTATTACAAAGGAAAAGTAATCATAGATAAAACAGCCGAAGCCGCAGAGGCTTAAGCACGTATGTAAAAATATAAAAAGTAGCCCTAAGAGAAGATAGCTAAAAATCGTCTTTTTAGGGCATTTTTCTATTAATCATTTTTCATTATGAGTAAACTTCATGCAGTAATAACAGGTGTTGGAGGATATGTTCCAAATTATCGTCTTACAAACGAAGAAATCTCCACCTACGTTGATACATCTGACGAATGGATAACCAAACGAATTGGTATCAAAGAAAGGAGAATTCTAAAACCTGAGGAAGGAATAGGAATCACTTATCTGGCAGAAAAGGCTTTAGATAACTTCAAACTAAAACATACCTTTAATCCTTTAGAGATTGAAGCGGTTATTTTTGCAACATCCACTCCTGATTATATTCTTCCAAACTCAGCATCACTGATTGCCTCTAAAACAGGAATGACAAATGCTTTCGGAATAGATGTGAATGCAGCTTGTAGCGGTTTTTTGTATGGCTTAGAAGTAGCTGAATCTTTTATCGCTTCCGGAAAATACAAAAAGATAATGGTATTTGCAGGAGATGTACTTTCTTGCGTTACAGATATCACTGACCGGAACACTTATCCTATTTTTGCAGATGGATGTGGTTGTGCAATCCTGGAACCAACAACTGAAGATGTTGGATTTATTGATTCAATTTTACGCTCAGAAGGAAACGTGGAACATCTTCACATGTACGGCGGTGGTTCAGTTAACCCGGCAAGCCATGAATCAGTAGATGAACGTCTTCATTTCATCAAGCAAGATGGTAAAATTGTATTCAAACATGCTGTATCCAGCATGGCCGATACTTGCGACGAGTTAATTAAGAAAAATAATCTATCCAAAGAAGAAGTTACCTGGGTAGTACCTCATCAGGCTAATTTGCGTATTATTGACGCGGTGGCCAACCGGTTAGGTATTCCTATCGACAAAGTAATGATCAATATTGAAAAGTACGGCAATACCAGCGCCGGAACCATTCCTCTTTGCTTATGGGATTGGGAAGACAAATTACGCAAAGGAGACAATATTATCCTTACAGCTTTTGGAGCGGGTTTTACGTGGGGAGCAACCTATATAAAATGGGGATATAACCCAAAATAAAGAATAAACTCTTTTTTATCGTTTATTCTACTCACTAATTTTTGAAAATGCATAAATCCGGATTTGTAAATATAGTAGGAAATCCCAATGTAGGAAAGTCTACATTGATGAATTTGCTGGTAGGAGAAAAAATCTCGATTATTACCTCGAAAGCTCAGACCACCCGTCACCGTATCATGGGAATAGTAAATACCGATGATATGCAGATTGTGTATTCCGATACTCCGGGGGTTTTAAGACCCAATTACAAGTTACAGGAAAATATGCTGAATTTCTCTGAGTCAGCACTTGGAGATGCCGATGTTCTGATTTACGTCACCGATGTTGTGGAAACGATAGATAAAAATAACTTTTTTCTTCAAAAGGTAGCCAAAGTTGATTCGCCCGTTATTCTGGCAATCAACAAAATCGATCTTCTTTCCGGACAAAAAGATTTGGAAAAAAAAGTAGAAGAATGGAATGTATTGCTTCCTAATGTTGAAATAGTCCCCATCTCGGCAACAAACAAGTTCAATATTGATTATCTTAAGAAAAGGATAGAATCCCTTATTCCAGAATCTCCTCCTTATTTTGAGAAAGATGCTATGACAGATCGCCCTGCCCGTTTTTTCGTTACGGAAATCATTAGGGAAAAGATTCTATTATACTATCAGAAAGAAATACCTTATTCTGTCGAAGTAGTAGTCGAATTGTTCAAAGAATCGGAAGACCTGATCCATATCAAAGCTCTTATCGTTGTCGAACGTGATTCTCAAAAAGGAATTATTATTGGAGACAAAGGGAATGCCATAAAGAAAGTAGGATCTATGGCCCGAAAAGACATAGAAAAATTCTTCGAGAAAAAAGTATTTCTGGAAATCTTCATAAAAGTAGAAAAAGACTGGAGAAACCGAGATAATATACTCCGTAACTTCGGATACAAATTAGATTAAAAACATATAAATAAGATCCTAAATGTTTTTAGGGTCTTATTTCCCAATTCTTTCAATCCTCAATTTAAATAATATGAGTAATATAGTAGCAATAGTAGGACGTCCTAACGTAGGTAAATCTACCTTATTTAACCGGTTAACTCAAAGTCGCCAGGCTATTGTTAACGAAGAAGCAGGTACGACCCGTGACCGGCAGTATGGAAAAGCAGATTGGTGTGGGCAGGAATTTTCTGTAATAGACACCGGAGGGTGGGTACTTAATTCCGATGATATTTTTGAAGAAGAAATAAATAAACAGGTTCAAATAGCAATTGAAGAAGCGGATGTAATCCTTTTCCTTGTAGACGTAATGCATGGGATCACTGATCTCGACCAACAAGTTGCATCTATGCTTCGCAAAGGCAAAAAACCTGTTATTGTGGTTTCCAACAAAGCGGATACATTTGAACTGCATGCTCAATCCGCCGAATTTTACGCTCTTGGCTTGGGAGATCCTTATAATATTTCGGCAGTGAACGGTTCTGGTACAGGTGATTTACTGGATATACTGGTTTCTAAATTTACGAAAAAAGAAGAAGATAAAATCGAAGAAGATGTTCCCCGTATCGCCATTGTAGGAAGGCCTAATGCTGGTAAATCATCCCTGATTAATTCTTTTATTGGTGAAGAACGGAATATTGTTACCGATATTGCCGGAACTACACGCGACTCCATTTATACGCTTTATGACAAATTCGGCCTTAAATTCTATCTGGTAGATACGGCTGGCATCCGTAAAAAAGGGAAAGTGAACGAAGATCTGGAATATTATTCTGTAATTCGTGCGATACGTGCAATAGAAAATTCAGACGTTTGTGTTTTAATGATTGATGCTACCCGCGGAGTTGAATCTCAAGACATGAATATATTTTCTTTAATTCAAAAAAATAAAAAAGGATTGGTGATCGTTATCAACAAATGGGATTTAATAGAAGATAAGGATACTAATACAATTAAAACTTTTGAAAGTACCATCCGGGAAAAGATTGCTCCTTTTGTAGACGTTCCTATCATCTTTGCTTCAGCTTTAACAAAGCAACGAATTTACAAAATACTGGAAACAGCAAAAGAAGTATATGATATTCGGAAAACTAAAATATCAACTCATACATTAAATGAAGTATTATTGCCTATCATAGAAAAAACGCCTCCTCCTACGAATAAAGGAAAGGTTGTTAAAATAAAATATATAACGCAACTACCCAACACCGCTGTTCCTAGTTTTGTTTTTTTCTGCAACTTACCACAATGGGTAAAAGAACCTTATAAAAGATTTCTTGAAAATCAAATAAGAAAACATTGGAACCTGAGAGGTACCCCTATTAATATATTTATGAGAGAGAAATAATAATAGAAAGCGGCAAATAAATAAAATATTTGCCGCTTTCTATTAGACTTCTTAATTATTATTTATTAAAAACTACTTTTGCCGTATCACCATATAAAGTCAGTACCAAACTCGAATTCTTATCTTCCGGATACCAAACCATTTCTTCAGCTTCAGTTCGGGGTAAACTAACATGATGGTATCCTTTACCTCTCAAATTCTCCTTTTCGATAAAACAATTTGTTATATCCCAGGAAGAAAGGAGATTCAAATCCAGATCGAAAGTTTTCACTATGCTGTCTTCCATTCTAAAACGTTTCTGACGAAAAGATGTTAAAGTCTCTGCTTCACAGGATTTAATTGTAGTACTGTTATAAGCATTTACTTTTATATGATCTGTTTTAATCCCTTCTATTTCAAAATCTATAAAATTCAAGTTGCTTACAATATCTGCTGAGCGAGTATTCAATCGCATATTGACTCCTGAAACAACATAACAGCTATCTTCCAGATCATCCTCAGGATAATATTTTTCCTTTAATTTCAAATTATCGAAAGTAATTTTCAAAGTATCATTTGTGGAAATGCAGGTAATATAATTCCGTATTTCTTCTGGAACAACGAGTACATTACTATCCTGAGGAGATTGAAAAGATACCACTCCCCCGGGATATACACCACAGGTTCTCGATTCATTTGCATAATATAAGAATATTGTATTAAAAGGATCTAATTTAATTTCAACCGGATTTTCCGAAGAAACTCTAATATATTACAGAAAAAGTTTTGATGAAAGAGTTTTTTCCCAGAATAAAGAACCCAGTAAAAGTATAGACTGCAACAAAAAATAGAAAGATAAGCAACCTACAAAAAGAGTTTTGTGTGAAAAAGCATAAATGGAACCATCCCAAACATTTGGAGCAATTAACCGACTAAAATCCAATGCCCTGACTTCCATATCAGGAAAACGAACAGAACAAACCAGTATACGGAGTAAATCAGCCAACCATAATGCAACGAAAAAAACAACGATATAACCGGTAGTAGCAACGATCCATCGTGAAAGATATTTTTCAAAATTCGATGCGGGAATGGATAAATAAGAAATTCGTTTTATTTTATCTCTCATTACATCCATCGTCGTTGACGCGAAAAATAAACCGAAACCTAAAAACACTAAAGATGCTATATTCAATAGGTTTTTATTAAGATGATATATTCTTAAATAATCAGAGGTATAATGTAAAAAGGAAGTGAGAATAAAAATAAAAGTCAAAATCCCTAATAAAGTAAGGC
>JAJBTS010000110.1 GCA_020860885.1 Bacteroidales bacterium | reverse complement strand
CTTTTTATTATCTCATTCGAAAACGCGTTATCTTTATTTAAAGAAGGGATTGAAAATATTCCTTTTCCTAAAAAGCCTGAAAAGCTTTATCAGCCTATTGCTTATTTACTTTCTATGAAAGGAAAGAAAATTCGTCCGGCACTCACTTTACTGGCATACAATCTTTTTAAAGAAGATGTAAAAGAATCTTTGGATGCAGCATTGGCATGGGAAATTTTCCATAATTTCACTTTGATGCACGACGATGTTATGGATAATGCTGAAATTAGAAGAGGACAACCCTCCGTTCATAAAAAATGGGACGAAAATACAGCTATTCTTTCCGGCGATGCTATGTTTTTATATTCTTTCCGTTATATCTCCAGATATCAAGGTGAAAAGCTATCCTGTTTATTGGATTTATTTTCAACGACAACTATGGAGATCTTCGAAGGTCAGGAATACGACATTTCCTTTGAAAACCGTCTGGATGTAAAAGAGGAAGAATACCTGGATATGATTCGCCTGAAAACAGCCGTCATGATCGGAGCATGTCTTAAAACAGGAGCTATTCTTGCAGAAGCTAATCCGGAAGATCAACAATTACTATACGATTTCGGAATTAACCTTGGAATTGCTTTTCAAATACAAGATGATATACTGGATGTATATGGAGACCCGGCGACCTTCGGGAAAAATATCGGCGGAGATATTCTGTGCAATAAAAAAACTTTTTTACTGATAGCTGCATTGAATGAAGCAAAAGGAGAAGAAAAACAGGAATTACTTAAATGGTTAGATACTTTTGATCAACCCGAAAAGAAAATTAAAGCTGTTACATCTTTGTATAATAAATTAAAAATAAAAGAAATTGCACGTAAAAAAATGGAAGAATTTTATCAATCATCCATAGATGCATTAGATAAAGTGAATATCCCAGACCATAAAAAGGATATACTGAAAGATTTAGCGGAAGAATTAATGGATAGAAAATCATAAATGCCTAAGAAATGCCTGCAAAAAAATTACCCAATACGGATGAAGACAGAATAAAAGCACTACAGATCATTATTGACCAGGATGAATTAACAGGATCAGAGAATGCTATCTTATCTATTTCTGAATTACATGAATACAGAAATTTATTACTTACATTCGAAGGTACGTGTTTTTGCTTCAAACAGGCTATGGAAGATGAAACAAAAGCCGACAAAGCGTATGTAGACCTCTTCAAAACCGCTCAACTCTACATCTCTCACTTTATACAGGTATTGAATCTTTCTATCATCAGAAATGAGATAAAAATAGATACTCTCGTTTACTACGGATTGGAAAACAGCAATGAATTTACCGTTCCCGATCTATCTTCCGAAGAAGCTGTTTTGGAATGGGGAGTAAGACTTATAAACGGAGAAGCTGAAAGAGCATCCCGTGGCGGTGTTCCTATTTACAATCCGGCTATTTCTAAAGTAAAAGTTCATTACGATTTATTCAAAGATTCTTTACACAGCCTCAAAATTTATCGGCAGAATACCATGAGAACCCAGGAAAGTCTCTCGGAAATGAGGGAAAAGATAGATCGTATCATCTGGAATACATGGACCAAACTCGAATTTAAATATTGGGGATTACCTCCCGAAGAAAGAAATCAGAAATTTAAGGATTACGGAATTCAATTCCATTTCCGTGCAGGAGAACAATTAAGTGTATTTGGTTGATAGTCATACCCATATTTTTTCAGCAGAATTTGACTCTGATATCGCTGAAGTAATCGGGAGAGCTTACGATAACGGGGTGCACAAATTCTGTTTACCGAATATAGATGTAAAATCTGTTCCGAGATTGCTTTCTTTGACCGATAAGTATCCGGAGATGTGTTTTCCTATGATGGGATTACACCCTACCAGTGTAAAAGAAAACTACAAAGAAGAACTGGAAATAATACGTCAAGAATTATCTAAAAGGAAATACATTGCCATCGGAGAAATAGGCATTGATTTATACTGGGATAAAACTTTCCTCCAGGAACAAATAGAGACTTTCGAAGAACAATTACGTTGGAGTATAGAATTTGATCTGCCTGTAGCCATTCATACCCGGGAAGCTTTTCCTGAAGTATTTACGAGCATACGTAAGATTGGAGCTGATAAACTACGAGGAATTTTTCACAGTTTCGGAGGTAGTCAGAGAGAATTGGAAGAGGCTCTGACATTCAAAAACTTCCTATTAGGCATCAATGGTGTTATAACTTACAAAAAAGCAACTTTCCGGGATTATCTTTCTATGGCCCCATTAGAACGAATTGTTCTGGAGACCGATGCTCCTTATCTCACTCCCGTACCTTATCGTGGAAAACGGAACGAACCTTCTTATTTAATTTTCATCGCACAAAAACTGGCGGAAGCATATCAGTTACCTTTCGAAGATATTGCCCGACAGACGACTGCAAATGCAAAACAATTATTTTTTTAACTTTCGGAAACCACAACCTTCTTAAATTAATTAAACATTTTTTCATATCTTTGACAAAACACTAATTTATAATACTCTAATACCATGGTAAGAAAATTTTTACTTTTTACATTACTTTGCATATTTATTAACTGCAAAGCTCAACAAAATATAAATGAATATTCCATCATTCCTTATCCGAATAACATCTCTTTGAAAGATGGGAGTTATGTACTAAAAGAAAACCCATCCATAGCTTTTAGAAAAGAGTTATCTTCCGAAGCTAACTTGCTCAAAGAATATCTGACTACGGATTTTTCTCTTAAGCCTCAGCTCAAAGAAGGAAATAAAAAAGAAACGATTTCATTAATACTGGATTCGTCTGTTTTACCCGGAAAAACAGAAGGTTATATTCTGGATGTGAATAAAGATGGTATTCAAATCAAAGCAAATTCCCGAACAGGAATCTTTTATGGCATACAATCTCTGCGTCAATTGATCTCTACGGATAATGGAAAATGGATTATTCGGTATGGAACTATTAGCGATTATCCCAATTATGCCTGGCGTGGTTTTATGTTGGATGAAGGTCGCTATTTCAAAGGAAAAGAAGTGGTTCTGAAACTGTTGGATGATATGGCCAGTATGAAGATGAACCGCTTCCACTGGCATCTTACCAACGATCAGGGTTGGCGGATTGAAATAAAAAAGTATCCTAAATTAACGGAAATAGGCGCTTACAGAGATTCTTCTGAAATCAACCATTTCGGTAGCAATATCTACGACGGTAAACCTCACGGAGGTTTTTATACTCAGGATGAGATCAAAGAAGTAGTGGCTTATGCAAAAGCACGACATATCACTATTATTCCTGAAATCAGTATGCCCGGACATGCCAGCGCTGCTATAGCTTCCTATCCATGGCTAGGCACAACTGGGAAACAAATCAAAGTTCCCGGTCAATTTGGTGTCCATTACAACACCTTCAATGTGGCAGACGAAAGGGTTATGACTTTTTTTGAAGACGTAATAGATGAAGTTATCGATTTGTTTCCCGGAGATGTTTTTCATATTGGAGGCGACGAAGTAAAATACGATGAATGGAAAGCTTCCCCAACGGTCCAGGCGTACATGCAAAAACATGGATTGAATACTCCTGCCGAATTACAGGTTTATTTTACCAACAATATTTCCAACTTATTGGACTCGAAAAACCGGCGTATGATGGGATGGAATGAAATATTGGGGCAGCAATTGCACGAATATCAATCGGCAGAAGATACCCGGATGGAACAACAATTGAATAAAAAAGCCATTGTTCATTTTTGGAAGGGAAATCAACAACAGATGAAAGAAGCTATAGATAAAGGATACGACATGGTTAATTCTTACCATGTATTTACTTATATCGATTACAGTTACCAGTCCATCCCGCTAAGCAAGTCTTATTCTTTCAATCCTAAACCGGAAGGAATCAGGCCCGAACAGGAAAAACAGGTTCTGGGATTGGGCTGCCAGATGTGGGGAGAATTTATTCCAACGGTAGAAAGTATGAATAAAAGAGTATATCCGCGTATAGCTGCTTATTCTGAGGTTGGATGGACTCTTCCGGAAAATAAAAATTACGATCGTTTTAAGAATTCTCTTTCCTATTTCCTGAATAAATGGGAAAAAGAAGGAATTATTTACGGAGAAACAGACTGAAAGCAGCCGCTATTTGGGGATTTAAATTATTATTTGTACCTTCGCGCTGCGAAAGTCTGGAGAGGTGCTCGAGTGGTTGAAGAGGCACGCCTGGAAAGCGTGTATACGCCAAAAGCGTATCAGGGGTTCGAATCCCCTTCTCTCCGCAAAATAATTCCTTATCACATAGCAAGATAAGGAATTTCACGAAAACAATAAGTTCTTTTCTACACTGTCAAATTCGTTATTAAGTCATAAAAAAAAGCACATTTTGGGTCACTTATGCTCAAAAATCCCTGCAAAATCCCTGCAAATAATTATGGCTACAATTAAACTTTATTTCGACACGGACAAAACTTATCCGCTTAAAATAAACATTTCACACCAATGGAAATCTGCGCTCCTTCCCATTAATGTTAACATAAGTTTAGATCAATGGGATTATGATGGAAAATATCAAGATCTCTTGGCCATGGAAAGAAAATTATAACAGATATCTATATAAGGCATAACAGAAAAAAATAGATGAAATATAATTTTTAGTTGTTTCATTGGCGGTAGTGGCAAATGCAATAGATGGATGAACAGATTGTCTTCCTGAGAAGTACAGAATATTTCCATAGTTAATGTAACCGCTACCAATGTGAGCGCTTATAGCCAAACGATTGAACACATTGTTTTCATCCCCTAAAATAATTTGTTTCTGAAAGGGAATTTTTAACCCATCTTGAAATGTTGCCCTTTTTCGAATATGTAATTTCCCTGCATCGAAATCTTGTCCACGAACAATAGAAATAAAACAATATAACAATACAATAGATAAAACTGACTTTTTCATAATGCATAATTTTTATAATTAATAATTTAATTTAACTATAACAGGATGATGATCGGATGCATTGCGTATATTTCCAAATTTATTCGTATAAACATTCGATGATATAGTATAGTCAATACAACTAAATGCATTCGAAACAAATAAATGATCAATTCTTGTAGTTCCTCCATTTTCATTTCTTGGATCCCACCAGCAATAAGTATATTCAATTCCATTGGGGGATGTCCTATAGCAATCTTCTAATAGGGTTGTAATGGAGTTATAAGGCTGAGAATTTTGAGATGAATTAAAATCACCTATAGCCATAACCGGGGATTTCCCTGCAATTGTCTCTATTTTAGATTTTAATAAATTCGCACTTTCTATTTTTGCCACATCATTGTCATGAGGAAAATGAGCATTGAAAACAAAGAAAGTAAAACCTGTTTTATCTTTCAATTCTATCCAAGAGCAAATTTTAGGTGCATTTTTATCGTAGCCCCAAGCATCTCCTCCCGGCGAATTAGAAGTTTCTGAGAACCAAAAGGTTCCTGATCGTTTTATAGAAAATTTGTCACTTCTATAAAAAATTGCTGCGTATTGATTAGACCAAAGACATGCATTTACACCCGCTGGTTTACCTGCGCAACAATTATAATTTTTTTTACTTAATTTGGCAGATATATCATCCAATTGATTAAGTCTACCTTCTTGTATACCAATAATATCAATATTATTATCCAAAATCATTTTAACTATTGCTGAACTTCGTTCCTCTCCCCAAGAATCGTTACTTAGCTCTTCACCGCCACCTTCCGAAGAAGGCGCACATTGATAAACTCCTCCATAACTACAATCAAATTTAATAT
>JAJBTS010000250.1 GCA_020860885.1 Bacteroidales bacterium | reverse complement strand
TATTTAAACAGTTCTTCCAGTTCCCTATTACTGATTTCTTTCAACGGATTCTGAGAAGTTATGAATGTTTCCGATAATTTGGATTTTTTTTGCTGCAATTTAATGATCTTTTCTTCTACGGTATCGCTGGATATAAAGCGGTATACCATCACGCTTTTATCCTGTCCGATGCGATGGGCCCTGCTCAAAGCCTGCATTTCAGCTGCCGGGTTCCACCAGGGATCGATAATAAAAACGTAGTCGGCAGAAGTCAGATTCAAACCTGTTCCTCCGGCTTTCAAAGAAATAAAAAAACAACTCGTATCTTTACTATTCCTGAACTTACTGATCTCTTCTTCCCGGTTATGGGTTTGTCCGGATAAGAAAGCATACTTCCATCCTCTTTCATCGAACGATTGTGCCAGAAGATTCAGATGCTTTACAAAAGAGGAAAAGATCAATACTTTATGTCCTTCTGCCTTTATAGTTTCAAAATACAGCAGGATTTGTTGGAATTTCCCGGAATCTCCTGTATAATCGGGAAGAGTTAAAATAGGATGATTGGCTAACAGGCGAAGTTTCATAAGGCTCTTTAAAGCCACTATTTTATTCTTTGCAAATAAATCCTTGTTGGAAAGCAATTGATTCCGGATGCTGTTTCTTTCTTCTTCGTAGATCTCCTCCTGTGTATCTGTCATATCGCAATAAACGATTTCCTGAGAGAGCGGAGGTAAATCGGGAGCTACTTCTTCTTTGGTCCTTCTCAGGATAAAAGGTTGTATCAGACGTTGTAAAGATTCTTCAATACTTTTATTTTGTTCTTTCAATATCTTTTGAACAAAATTCTCCTTAAAAGAAGATAAAGTTCCCAGCAAGCCGGGATTAATAAAATTGAACTGGGTCCATAAATCGATCAATGAATTTTCTATGGGTGTACCCGTTAAAACCAACCTATGATTGGATTTCAACATTAATACTGCACGATAAAGGACAGAATCGGGATTTTTAATGTATTGACTTTCATCCAGGATAACATATTCATACAGGTAGTGACTCAAATAATCGATATCCATTCTCAATGTTCCGTACGAGGTAATGATGAGCTGATAATGCCTGAATATTTTGCCTATCTCTTTCGACTTCAATCGTTTGATTCCCGCATGGGTATATACTTTCAAACCGGGTGCAAATTTCTTCAATTCATTTTTCCAGTTATGCAAAAGAGAAGTAGGAACCACAATCAGAGAAGCAGGAACCGTATATCCGGGAACTGGAAACAAAGAACTTTGTCCGCTTTCCGAAGAGCGATCTTTATGTAGTTCTTGGGAAGAATCATATACGTGTTGCAGTAATGTTATGGTTTGCAACGTTTTTCCCAGCCCCATATCGTCGGCCAGGCAACCTCCGAAATTCATCCTTCTGAGATGATTCAGCCAATAAAATCCTTTCCGTTGATAAGGCCTGAGTATTTTATTGAGATTTATTGCAGGGAGCGGACGTTCCACTTCTGTTGAAATAAAGTCAGAGACTTCCTGTTTCCTGTCGCCCATCCTCAAAGCATCCAATGAGTCCTGAAGAACAGGAGCATGTATCTTTTTTACTGTAAGATTTTCGTCTTGAGATTCGCTGTAAAGAAACAGATCCTGATATTGGTTGAACCATTCCTGCGGCAGTATAAATATCTTCCCATCGGGTAAAACAAATTCAGGATTACCGGATAAAATATGTTTCCTGAAACGGCTGAATGGGATACGGCAATGATCCAGAACCACTTCTATCTTCAGGTCGAACCAATCAATCTTAACATCCATTCCGGAAACAATCTCTACCCTGCCCCGGTAAAAATCCTTACCGGCTTTTTGTTGAAATTCGAAATCTTTCAATTCCTCGTCATGATTGTTTATCCATTCGATCAATCCGTAAGAAGGTTTATCTTCCGGATCTTTTTTAAGATAAAACCGGTTATCACCTATCCTCGTCAGATTCAGGTTTTCCAGAATATTCAAATACCCTCTCTCCCACTCTTCATCCCGGTTGAACCATACGATACTTTCTGTACCGCTTTTTTCATCCATATCAACTACCTTTTTTCTTTTGGAAAATGGAAGAACAGATTGTTTATCGTACTTAAAATACAGAGCAAGACACAATTGTTGATTGAAATCTTCTTCCAGAGTCAATATTACCTTTTTTTCAGGCACAATTTCCTTCACATCTATTCCCTGAATATTCACTTCGTATTTAGTAAGTGCTTTAAGAACAAATTTCCGTATGTATTCTTTTTCGGAAGAAGCAGGAACGACAATAGCTGTTTTAGAGAAAAAAGGCATTAACTTTTTGGCTTCTATATTGTCTACCCTGTGAAGGGTATTTCCGAGCAATACGATACAGGGCTTATCGGACAAGATCACAGCTCTTTTTTGTTGAAGGGAGATATTTTGGTTGTTGTTACTCAAAGAAATAAAATAACAAAGACCCTTATCATCTTTTATAAAGTGAAAGATACACGTACTAGGTTCAGGAAGCATTTCCAAACGGTTGTATCCGGATAATGCTTTATTTTTTACATCATCTTTTATATAAACAGGAATATCTGTCTGCAAAGCGAGTTCAATGATCTGCGCATTCGCTTTCTCTATTTGTGGACGAATAAGGTTATCGATGGCAGACTGGGAAATTTTCGATTTTTCTTTTTCTTTTGTATAAGATTTAAGCAATACTTCGTCGGAAACTTTACTTAAAGTTTCTATCAGTTGTATCTCTTTCTGTGTATATTTTTCCGCTTCAACAGATGGGACCCCCTTTATCGAAAGGCTTTCTCCGGTTAATACTTCAGCTACATGAATACTTATTTTCCATCCGAATTGTCTGTGTTGGGAAACTACTAAAATTAATTTTTCAATCACACGTTACAGATTAACTATTTTGGTTCAATCTGCAAAGATACGTATTTTTTTAGTCGACCTGTTTCCTGACTACACAAAAAGTTCCCGAAGATTTACTTACCATTTTTTCGTCGCAGTATATCTCACATTCACTGAAATGGATGGTTTGTCCGGGTTTTATTACTTTTGCTTTTGCTATGAGTTCTTTACCCCAGGCCGCCCGTAAAAAAGAAACATTCAATTCGGCAGTCAGCACATCCTTATCAGGAGGTGTCATGGTATATGCGGCAAAACCCGCTACCGTATCGGCTACAGCAGCTAATATTCCTCCATGTATCACTCCGCTGTACTGTCTTTGCTCTTCAAACAAAGGCATGCGCGCTTCAATAATTCCGTCTTCTACTTTAGTAAATTCAATCTGAAGATGATTCACATAAGGGTTTCTCTTCACTCTATCTATTAATTTCTGCCTTACTTCTTCTGTCATTATTCTTAAAAAAAATTAAAATGCAAAAGTAATTAATTCATTTAGATACATTTTGAAAAAGTAAATCCTTTTTTCTTTTATCTTTGTCATTAAACATTATTTATTATTTTTTATGAAAACAAACTTTACTCTTTTGATTTTTTCTTTCATCATTTGTATGAGTATTCCGTTCCAGTTAAAGGCTCAGGGAGAAAATACACAACAGGATAAGGAAAATTACTGGATATTGGAAGATTTCAATCAATTTCCCATTGAAGAAGAATGGAACATTTTGCAGAAGAATTATCCGACTTATCCAAACAACATTGATCTGACTACTTTGTATGCGAGCGTCGAGCAAGGGTTCGACTGTGCATACGGACAAAATGCTTTACGTATACGCGGATTGGAAGAAAATGGTTCGGCAGAATTTAAAGTGCCTAATGCAAGCTGGATCCGAATTTACATCACCGGTAAACAAAAAGCAGCCGATAGGGGAGTTATTATTTCCATCAATGGAAAAGAAGAATTCCGTGAAGAAGGTTTCGACCGTTACCAATGTATAGAATTTGCTAAAAAAATAGATTCTCAGGAAGAAGTAACCGTAAAGATAACCGCAGCTGATGAAACGAAGAAAGATCCTATCGTACTTTATTATGTGGAAGTTCAGAAATATGGGAAAGATATTCCTAAGCCGGAACCTCCAACTCCGAACTACGATGCTTATTGGATCTATGAAGATTTCAAAGAAATGGCGGAAGAGTTGGATTACAATACTTCAAAAAGTTACAAGACCCTCCCTAATAATTTAGAGTTAGTAACAGATTCTGCAAATATTGAATTAGGAGAAGGTTGTTCGGGCGGCGGAGGCAGGAAAAACCTGCGTATCCGGGGAAAACAATATGCCGGAGGAAAAGTTGAATTTACTGTTCCGGATGCCAAAAGTGTTTCCATCAATCTCACCGGTAAATCTATTGCTCTCGACCGTATTATTTATGTGTACAAAAACGATCAATTAGTAGAAACCTTTACAGGTCTTGACAGAACAACCTGTGTCGAATTCCTTGACGAAGAAGGTTCTGCCGTTCCTGTGAAATACAGAATTGAAGGTGGAAGCAATACGGATAAACCGGTAGCTATTACCAGTATTTATGTAGAAAAATACGATTATACGGGAATGGATATTATAGAAAAAAATGAAGATCCTGTTTTCGTTTATCCCAATCCTGCAAAAGAAAAAATTTCTTTCAGGGAAAAGGCTGTTGCCGCTTCTATTTATGAATTAAACGGAAGATTAGTAGCAAAGACTGAAAATACTACAGAAATGAATGTTACTCATCTGAATTCAGGAAGTTATATTATTAAAATAATGACTTCTTCAGGAGTGGTAACTCAAAAATTAATTATTGAATAGATAATTTTCTAAAACGTAAATACCTTACAGAAAAAGAGGGTGCTCAAAAAGTCAGTAATCTCATCGTTTAGCCCCCAACCCCCTAAAGGGGGTCATTGATATTCAATGGTTTAAGAAGTCCTCTTTAGGGGATTTAGGGGCTGAAAATTCTTTTTGGACACCCTCTTTTTTATATTTATCTTAATAGTACTCTTTTTCAGAAACTATAAGTAAATCCAGCTCCAAGCACATCCCTGGCCTGTATTCTGGATATTTCATCTTCATAATACCTTATCGTAGCATTCAAAGTCAATGTCAACATTTTATAAACTTTAAACACAACCAGAATATCCCAGTTGATATCAAAATTACCAAAATTTTTATTGTAGGAAGTAAAGAAATCAATTTTCGAAACCAGATCCACATTATCCAAAATATGCTGAGAAGTACTGATGGAGGCATAACATCCGGGTTCCAGCAATACGAATTTTCCCGGATCCACACCAAAAGCACCTATATCGGAAAGGGAATCATCAATACACAAAGTGGTACGCATTGTAAGAGGAGCCAGGAAATAAGCAAAACGCCTGTCGGATTTATAAGTTATTCCTAGTGCTAAATTGGAATATGCAGGAGCAAGAATATCCGTTTTATAATCCACTTCTTCGGGATAAATATATCCCTTTTTGAACTGAGAATTAAAATCGATCATAGCTGCATACGCCCATTTCCTGTTGTTATGATAACCCAAAGTAGAAGAAAAAGTAATCCTGTCGGCAGCCTTATTCCAATTCCGGTCACTGGAATAAATAATCCCGTAATTAAGGAAAAGATAATTATCCCAGGAATATTTATGATTTTTAAAAAGGAGTGAAGCATTTAAATAGCCATCCGTAGTTACTGAGTTCTCACCTCCGGAAACCCAGTTTGAAACACCTGTTTGTCCAAAATCGGCTCCTATAATTCCGTGAAATTTCCATCCTTGCAACGTATCTTCTTCAGCGAAACCTAATACTTCGGCTGCTTCAATAATTAATAGGGAATCGGCTTCAAAACCCGAATTCTGCGCTTTCATCC
>JAJBTS010000188.1 GCA_020860885.1 Bacteroidales bacterium | reverse complement strand
CAATAAAATATTTGATTTATAACAAATCTATATTACACAAATCATTCATTCTTTTGGCTTTTATATCCCTCTTTAGTCCTGTGGAAGCCCAGGATTATTACTACAGATATTCTCTTTATGCCGAACAGTTTTTCAGTCCTGATTTTCCAGACGACGTATATGTAAAGGTTAGTGTTCCTCTGGAATGTTATGATAAAGATGCTGTATTATATAATGTCGAGGCCATAGGAGCCCGGAGTTATTTTACAAACGAAATAGAAATCGATTATGATAAAAATTTATACATTCTGTTATTTATTCTGGATTTATGGAGTTTTCCGGCGAATATTACGTTCAGGCATCCGGATTTTGAACCTATCGAAGTATATATAACAGGAACCACACCTCCCTATGAAGAAGAGGATTGCCAGTTAATTGCCGACCCTTATTATTTTCCGGAATCGACTATGCCTTTTATAAAAGCCGGGATCCCCACCAGTTGCAGGAGATGGGAAAATATTATGAGAAATATTCGCTTTAATGACGATTATGGTATTATGATTGGAGGCATATGGGAAGAAAATGGGTATTATGTGGCAATTTACCAATATGACGGGCAGATCCCGGGTCATGTAAACGTATGGGCGCCGGGAGCGCTGGCAAGTCAGATATTTTTTTCTCAACCTTGCGAGATGACTCTTGCCAGCCATGATACTCGGATTACCTCCGAAGGCGGTGAAATATCTTTCCGAATAAATAAGAATAGCGGATGTTCCCACGGATTTACCACCACAAGCAATATTGGTCCATTAACCAACAGAATGGTTGCTTCCGAAACCAACTACTGGGATTATAAAGTAAGAATCCCCTCCTCTACTACTCAAAGAACAATCAATATCACTGTTGCTTCATTAAGTCACTCCAATACATTCAGTTTTAATGTGGAGCAATCAGCTCCTGTCTCTCCTCCGGACCCAGATCCCGATCCCGATCCCGGCCTTATTTCAATTTCTTTGAATGGACACAAAAATTATGTTGCAACGTTTACTCCTTTAGAAAAAATCAATACCCTCGATATTAGTAATGGGGAAATAAGAAGTGACATACAGGTAAATATTCAATATTTCGACGGATTAGGACGCCCGGAACGAAACATTCAAAAAAGAATTACACCCAATGAGGAAGATTTAGTGGTTCTTACTGAATATAATCAATTTGGTAAGGAATACAAAAACTGGCTTCCCATAGTCTTCAATTATCTCGGATCGGATTGGGCGGACACAGATGAACTATACAGCAGCAGTGTAAATCCTCTTTATAACAACGATGCAAAACCCTATACTTTAATACAAACCGAAGTGGCTCCCGTACCACGGGAAACGATCGAATATGGACCGGGACAAGCCTGGCACAACAACAACCGCAGTGTCAGAAAGTATTTACGCACAAACACAGGAAGTGCAGAATACGGATGCTTATCGTTGGAAATAGATTTGAACGATTTAAATTCCAATGAATGGAGTGTCAGAAGTGAGGGTTATTACAGGAATGGTTCGTTATCCGTTAATGAATTAAGGGATGAGGACAACAATGTAAGTTATGAATTTACCAATAAACAGGGGCAGTTGGTTTTATCCAGGCAAATCAATCAGAACGAGAAGTACGATACTTATTATTTATACGATGCTTTTGGAAATCTCTCTATCGTTCTTCCTCCTATGGTTTCAGAAAAAATTACAGGAACCAATAGTGTGAGTAATAATACTGCGGGCATTGGGGAAATGGTATACAGGTATGGATACGATCACCTGAACAGATGTATAGCAAAACGTCTTCCGGGATGCGAATGGAGTTATTTTATTTACGACCGGACGGATCAACTTATATTTTCACAAGATGGTGAACAACGCGCACGTCGTGAATGGTTATTTACCCTGTCCGATCCTTTAGGAAGGTTAGTGGTAACAGGAATCTGTACAAACAATATAGATTATTTAAACCATCCCTACAAAGATCAGGTAGTACGTGCCAGCTGGGCAGGTACGACAAATTCTCTCAAAGGCTACACTGCAAATATAGCATTATCAACAGCCGAAGCTTTGATAGTAAACTATTATGATAATTACGACTTTTTAGGCCTCAACACGATACCTCCATCCACACATGCCAACGTAAAATACGAACCTACCGACGAATATGGAACCATGTATGACTGGGGGCATCAGGGACTTTTATGCGGTACTCTTACGGCATGGGTAGCTACACCTCCCGCAACAACCGGTTATGTGGCACGAGGGCATATCTATGAGGTATTCTATTACGACGACCGTGACCGTGTAATTCAGAAAAAATCCAACAATCATTTAAGCGGTATAGAGAAAGAGTATTTTGCATACAATCTGAGCGGACAAACATTGAAAAGGAAACACATCCATCAAATTACAGGAAAACCAACGATAGAAGAAATATATGCTTATTCTTACGACCATGCAGGCCGCCTTCTTACCGTTAGTCACAGTCTGAACGGAGCTGCCCCTAAATTACTGGCAGAAAACACTTACGATGATTTGGGACGATTACTCACCAATAAAAAAGGGGGATTAGCAAATCTGAACAGCACCTATACGTATAATGTTCGTTCGTGGACCAAATCCATATCCAACCCATTCTTCCAACAGGTATTGTATTATAACGACAGTTACGGAGGAAATATACCCAAGTACAACGGGGATATTACCGCCTTACAGTGGACCACGACAGGTGACCGCAATCGGGGATACCGTTTCGGTTACGATAATCTATCCCGCCTGACATCGGCTCAGTATCTTGAAAATGGCTCTGTCAGTAACAACTATAAAATACCATCCATTACTTATGATAAACACGGCAATATAAAAGCCCTGGAACGCTGGGGTAAAACATCAACCGGCGCTACCTATGCGGCAGTAGATAAATTAACGATGACTTATTCAGGCAACCAGTTGATAAAAGTAAGCGAAGCCGGAACGACCGTTGGTATGCCTGAATCAGCTGATTTCAAGAAATATTCAAACAATACTACGGAATATTACTACAATGCCAACGGCGCATTAATAAAAGATATGAATAAAGGAATAACAAATATTAAATACAATTTCTTAAATCTACCTCAACAGATGGATATAAAGAGCCCGGTGGCCGAAGCACGAAATGAATATGTATATCTGGCAACCGGTCAGAAAATTAAAGTCGAACAGAAATGGAATCCGAATTATTCGACAGCTCCTATCATAGGATCAAGCATAAATGTGAGTTCACTGACCAAAACAGAAACAACGGATTATGTAGGAAATATCATCTACGAAGTTCATAGTGACAATACTTCAAAAACAAAAATATTTATTGATGGCGGATATATCGAAAACGGAACCTATCATTTTTACATTACAGATCACCTGGGCAACAACCGGATTGTAGCCAATCAAAGCGGAACAGTAATACAAAAGAATCATTATTATCCATTTGGTATGGCCTTTGCCGAAACACCGGAAGCAGAACAAAAAGTCCAGCAGTATAAATACAATGGTAAGGAACTCGACAAAATGCACGGATTGAATTTGTACGATTATTCTGCCAGATACTATGAGCCTGCTTTAGGAAAGTTTATTTCGATCGATCCGTTGGCAGAAAAGTATTATTCCAGATCGCCCTATACATATGCTTCTGATAATCCGATCCGATATACGGATTATTTAGGACTCGCTGCCAAAGATGAAGTAGATAAAGAAAAACTCCAGGTAGAGCTTCAAAAAGCCAGAGAAGAATTATCGAAAGCACAAACGGATTTAAAAACGGCTGAATTCGCAAGTTCCGTGGCCGATGAAATGACACAAAGCGGCGCCATAGCAAGTATAACCCAAAGTGTTATTTCTTCTATTTCAAAATCAAAAGATATTAAAAAGTATTACGAAGATCCGGAGATGCTGCAAGAGAAAATTAACGAATATGTAAAGGAATATGGTGAAGCGTTGGTTAAAGACGGATACATGCCAAAAGAAGCCAGTCCTACAGAACAAGCAAAAACTTCCGGAGAATTTTTATTGGGTAATCTTTCCGATCTAAAGAATATAGGAGTTATTTTTGCTAATACAAACCAATATGTTAGAGCAGCAACCCAGACATTCAAAACGACAACTACATGGAGAAAATTTGCTTTACAAAAAGAAATTAAAACTGTAAGCAAAGAAATTAAAACGTTAGAGAAAAAATTATGGGTAGAAAGTGATTTCCCCGGTGGCGGTGGCGGTCAATTTAGTGGCAGCGGAGCCGGAGGTCGCTGGTAGTCGTCATTGAAAAATGAGGAAGGAAAAATAGGTAGGATAATATGATTATTTAAACCAATAGCGTATCTTTACAGCCGGTCTGTTACAAGATGATTTTAGAATGATAAGACAGTAATATACATTTTACAGTAAAAGAATGGAGAAGCCGTTGGTAGATAAAAAATATTTGCTTGAAAAATTTCCCGGGAAGGGCGGTTGGACTTATACCGCTATTCCCGAAATTTTGCAGGACAAAAACGCCCCCTTTGGTTGGGTAAAAGTAAAAGGCAGTATTGATGGTTTTGAAATCAAAAAGTATCATTTAATGCCTCTGGGTAATGGCACATTGATGCTTGCGGTAAAAGCCGAAATACGAAAAAAAATAAAAAAGCAGGCAGGAGATTATGTGCATATCATTTTATATCCCGATAATGAGCCGTTAGAAGTCCCTGCTGAGCTACTGCTGTGCCTGCAACATGATCCGGATGCTTTAGAGGTCTTCCATTCACTGAGCGAAAACGAGCAACAAAATTACATTAAGTGGATATACTCTGCCAAGACAGATCAATCCAAAGTAGACAGAATAACAAAAATACTTATCAGGCTTTCCAAACATCGCAACTTAGGATAAATTCTATACACTATCCACTATTTTATGTTGTTCCTCGAAAAACAGCCTTCGTTCTTTTGCCCCGCTATCGGAGACTAAAGTACATACTTTTTTCATCGAATGCAACCAATCGCGCATCTGTATGCATGTATCGTAATCATCCGAATAATTCGAGCCTATAAAATAGGTATGAAAAGAACTGTACCATTTATTCTTCGATATATAATAAGAGAATTGTCCTCCCAAATGAACGGTTGATATGTAAATCTGCATTTTACCGGCATCCATATGATTGACACTGATTCCATTGGTCACTTTTTCCATATCATTCAACATCCTGTGCAAATCACGCTTAATGGATGCTACATCGTTCGATTCCAAAGCTTGCAAATCGTAAAAATAGGTAATATCTTTCACTAAGCACCACACTGCAGAAATATCCCATATATAGACAATACTCTCCCACTGTTGAAATACTTCCAGCACTTCATCGTTTAGTGATAATAGTTTTGCAGGCACCCGCCAGGAAGAAAAATGGTTGTATTCTTCAGAGCCAATATAATAATACCCCCATTTAAAGTATACGAACTTTAGAAGATCATTATAGGGTATGACAAACTCAAGAGGTAAAGAATTAAAGATCAATCCACACTCCGTTGGTTCATTGCCTAGCTCGCCTAAAAGATTTAGATCGTTTTTCATTTTTTTATGTAAAACATCTATCGATTCTACATTTTTAGGTAAATGCATCGTATAAGATGGAGTAGATGAATACCCTTGTGAGAAATTTAATAATCCATCGATTGAAATTCCCAGTTTTTGAGCAAGTATACCCATTTCACCTATGCTGAAATATACTTTTTTCTTCAGACGGCGTGAAGCAGACTCTGTCTCTATCTTTAGCGAATGGGCATTAA
>JAJBTS010000380.1 GCA_020860885.1 Bacteroidales bacterium | reverse complement strand
TTGAGGATTTATAAGTTCTTTTGTGATCATTTTTATAAAATTAATTCAGACAATAAAGATAGGAAAATATAACCAGACCTTATCTTTTTGAAAAAAGATAAAACTTTGCAATTTTCAACCTATATTTGTAATTCATCCGTTGTATGAAAAGAAAACACGGTTTTTATCTGTTTTGTTATCATTAAGCCCTATTTTATTTCCGGAGTGGAAGACAGGGAGTTTTCTCTAAAAAAGAAATCCTTCCTTTGATTTCCTTATACAGATGAAAACCGAAAATCCATATCCAAATAATATCGCATATGAAAAAGAATGTATTAGTATTAATGAATGATTGATTTCTTTATTAACATAGGTTACCTGGGCTTATTTATCGCCTGTTTCATATCCGGCACTATCATTCCTTTCAGTTCGGATATCATTCTGGTTACCCTTATAGCTACCGGCTGGAACTGGAAGTTATGCCTTTTACTGGCATCGGTTGCTAACGGTGCAGGCGGAATGGTAAATTATTATCTCGGGAGTAAAGGTAAGACAGAGTGGATTCAAAAACATTCCAATATCAAACCGGAAAAAATAGAGAAACTAAGAAACTGGTTACACAATAAAGGCGGATATATGGCTTTCTTTTCCTGGATTCCCGGAATCGGGCACGTCATGGTAATTGCTTTAGGGTATATGAAAGCAAACGTATGGACAGTTGCTCCTTTTCTATTCTTAGGGAAATTCTTACGTTACGTCGTAATCATCTTCCTAACATTGAAAGGTGTTGAATGGATGGATACGCTCTTATAAACTTATCGTAGTCATAAAAAGGATGTACAAAAAATCAATAATCTCATCGTTTGGCCCCCAACCCCCTGAAGGGGGGCTATTGATATTCAATGGTTTTAAGAAGTCCCCTTTAGGGGATTTAGGGGCAGAAAGTTCTTTTTGAACACCCTCATTTCCTGTACCGGCTAAATTTATACAGATACTTATTCAGGGAACACATTAAATTAAAATAGAATTAGTGAAAAACAATAAAAAATCTCGTATTATGTGGATAATACTAATTTCAATAGTGCTGATCATTTTAGGGATCATCCTTTTTATGAATCAGCCTAAGTTTGGGAAAACACCTCGCGGAGAAAGATTAGAACGGGTAAAAAACTCAAAGAATTACAAAGACGGGAAATTTCAAAACCAGATTGAGACGCCTCAATTAACGTCCGACAAAAGCTTTGTGGCCAGCGTATATGAATTTATTTTCCGGGACAGTAAAACAGTACGTCCGGATAAAGAATTACCGGTAATAAAAACAAACTTACATCAACTGGATAAGAATAAAGACCTTCTGATCTGGCTGGGTCATTCTTCTTATTTCATTCAAATAGAAAGCAAACGTATCCTGGTTGATCCGGTTTTTTATTCTGCTGCACCTCTCGCTTTCCTTAACAAACCTTTTTCAGGAGTTGAGATCTACAAACCGGAAGATATTCCCCATATCGACTACCTCATAATTACTCATGACCATTGGGATCATCTGGATTACGAAACAGTCTTAAAATTAAAGGAACGCACCGGAAAAGTTATTTGCGGATTAGGAGTAGGAGAACATTTTGAATATTGGGGTTTCGACAAAGAAAAAATCATTGAGATGGATTGGTATGAAAACGTAGATACAGGAGACAATTTATCCGTCTACTGCCTTCCGAGCCGCCATTTTTCGGGAAGAGGCTTGTCTCCGAATCAATCCCTATGGGCTTCCTACATGCTGGAAACTCTTGATCAGAAAATATATATCAGTGGAGATGGCGGTTACGACAACCGCTTTCAGGAAATCAGCAAACAGTTTCCGGAAATCGATCTGGCTATTTTAGAAAACGGACAGTACGATAACGGTTGGAGGTACATCCATCTTATGCCGGAAGAAGTAGCAAAAGCAGCAAAAGAATTAAATGCAAAAAGATTATTAACAGTGCATCATTCCAAATATGCACTGGCAAACCACCCCTGGAATGCTCCGCTAAAAGATATTGCGGAGGCTAACGATAAGGAATCCCTGCACCTGATTACTCCCCGGATCGGAGAAGTTGTTTTTCTGAAAGATACTACCCAGACATTCCAAAGATGGTGGGAATAAGACCTCTCTGCCTTCCCTTCGTTACACCTATCTTATAAACCTATTTCTCGGGTATATATCTCAGCACCTCTCAGGTATATATCTCAGGCACGAGGCGATGCTTTTCGCTTCACACCTCGGGTATATATCTCAGAGCTGCTGAGATATATACCCGAGAGTCTTATTCAATAATGAACCTTCTTTCTGGAAAGCTTTCCTATCTTCAAAGTTTACTTATCAGCTCTGCTATACCAATAGCACACTCCGCAACCCGTTCGTAATTAACAATATCCGGATTGTCTTTCGGAGTATGGGTGATCTCCTGGCTTTCCATATTTTCAATAAACCATTGGGAACTGACCGCAATGGCCGGACGGCCTTTTTGAATAAAAAGACTGTGGTCGCCCTGATACCAGGGTAATCCCTCAACCAGGTTGGAATTATTCCGTAGAATATCACAGAGTGCTTTCTGAATACTTTCGGGAAGTTCAAAGGCAGAAAAACAGGAAGGACCTTCCAGGTAGCCGGCTCCGTCAATATTGATATTCAAAAGTATATCGTTAAATTTTCCGATATTCTCTTCCATGTATTGGAGTTGTCCGGGAGCACCGTAATAATCTTCCCCGTTGAAGATTACCAGTTCGACCGGATAGTTCGCAGTACTATTCTTAAGTAGTTCTGCCAACAGTAAAACCACTGCTACTCCGGTTCCGTTATCTATCGCACCCGGCGTACCTATTTTGGTATCTATATGAGCGGTTATAACAATCCGGTCTTTCCTTTCATTATTCTGTACAGCGATAACATTAAACGCTGTTTCAGGAATCCGTATCGCTTTGGAAATCAATTCAACGGTTTGCCCGGCAAAAGGAAGAAGCCTTTCACCTTCTGTATCTTTCATATAAACAGATGGTATATGGAAATCACCGTCTTCAAACAAAGGAAAAGGATACACTCCGCCCGCGGTAGCTGAATTACGTTCCGTAGCACAAATGATAGCTTTAGGATTTCCTTTCTCTAATACGGAAATGAGATGCTGGTGTTCTTCCGGATTCCAGAAAGGAAAATTCTTAGGAGCAATTTGCTGCGATGCTATTTCACCATAAAGAAGCAGGACTTTATCTGTGATAGTGGCTTGTTCCAGTTGATCTATAGAATGGACGGCAATCAATTCAGCCTGTACGGAACAACCTGGTGAGTAATGAGAAGAAAAAACTTCGAACGATTGCCCGTTACAGGTCAATGTCGCACCCTCTGTTTTCCAGTCAATCACGGATAATTCCGTTCCTTTTGTCTGCCAACCGGATTCTTCCAATACTTTTTTTGCATACGCAGTAGCCTCACGGTTTTTGAAGCTTCCTACCCGGCGTTCACCTATTTCAGAACACAATACCTGCAGATGTTCTTTTACTTTTTCAGTCAATGCTTTTTTGTCCATATTCCTATTACATTATTTATTGGGAAGACAAAGGTATAAACCGGAAAGATTACAAAATTGTAAAAAAGAGACATATTTATGTGCAAAGGGCAATAATGGACAACACATATCCTGAAAAGTAATCCTTTTTTCCTCTTCTTACTGAAGAATTTCAGCAATACCCTATCTTTGCATACTTAAAACAGATTAATATGACACCTGCATTTATCGGATCTTTTCTTTTTAGCTTAACGGTTGTTTTATATATTTTACTTCTCTTCGGAGCGCCACTCGGTGGATATGCCATGGGGGCCAGTACCGCATATTACCCGCGAAGAGCCGGGTAATGGTGGTTGTTGCGATTATGATACAATTGTTCGGCATTGCAGTACTGCTTGACAGTGGTGGAATCATCAACACAGGACTACCTATAAAAGTGATTGAAATAGCTTGTTATGTTTATGCTGTTTATCTTTCTTTGAATGTGCTAATGAATATGGCTTCAAAAAGCAAGAAGGAAAAGATGTTTATGACTCCTTTATCTCTTATTGTTGCAGTTTGTTTCTGGATCGAAGCTTTAAGTTTCAGATAAGATATTGCTACATGCAAACAGATGCTTCTATAATTTTAAAGTACCCTTTCATACAACCGGAACCATTTCAAATGGGCATAAGGCAGCCCCAGATCAACCGTACCTATATATGTATATCCTGATTGTTCGTACAGCTTAATTGCAGGAGTATTATGTATGGATACATCCAGCCGTATGGATTTCATTTTTAACCGGATTGCATATTCTTTCGCAAATTCCATTAAATGGGTAGCGACTCCCTCATGCATGAACCGGGGATGTGTTACAAGCGTCCGTATCACTAACACTTCATGGTCCTCAGCCTCTGTATTCCATTTTACTTCTTTATAGGCTATTTCCGGTTCGTGGTTGAGAATGATGCTTCCGGCAATCCGTCCGTCTTTTTTCAAGACAAATAAAGACCTTTCTTTAATCGCATCTTCTGCGGTTTTGCGAACCGGATAAATTCCTTTTATCCAACCCGGATAATTAATAGTTTTGGAAAGATATTCGTTTAACAAATCGTAGAGGTTCTCCAATTCGTTTATATCACTTATAGTTCCATATTCAATTAAACATTTATCCATAATTCTCCTTGTCGGCATTCAGAAGTCTACGCTGCTTTATATTATAGTCTTCAACGAGGGTGTCCAAAAAGAACTTCCCGCCCCTAAATCCCCTAAAGGGGACTTATTAAATCATTGAATATTAACAGCCCCTTTAGGGGGTTGGGGCCAAACAATGAAATTACTGACTTTTTGGACATCCTCATTTATTTTCCTTTTACTTATTCGTTATTCAGGGAAGCCAATCCAGACTGTTTGTTAGAGGATTGCTCTTTCTCCAGTTTAAAAGTTCATCATACGTTCGTACTTTTCCTGTAAAAACCGCATGGTATACTTCTATACCGGGGATGATTGCTTCTTTGGGCATATCATATTTGATCCGAAGAATAATTTCACGCAATTCGGGAGTCAGTTTATTGCAGATGGCATCGGCTACTTTCTCTACAACCCCATCGTATTTCGATCCTTTCCGGATATGTATCAGGTCCAATTTCCAAAGATCCTGGTTTTTATCTTCAAACAGAGCGTGCCATTCTACACACTCTTCTTCCGTATTTATAAGATTTTTATACTGAACATCCGTAACCTTTAGCCGTTCGCACAGTTCTCCCATTACAGAAAAACTTTCCTGTACAGAAACTTTATCCGTATAAACATGTATATCTATATCTCTGTGAATGAGTAAACCTGTTTTTAGGGAACCTACTACATTTACTTCTCCCCGGATTGTTTCCCACAGTCGCACAAGCCCTGAATCTTCTAAGATCTGCCAGGCTATCTGCTGATTTCTTTTTGAAAGTTCGAATATATTCATTGAGTGAATCTGCTTTTTTCAGGATGTAAAAGTTCCTATCCATTGATATTCCAGTACGAAAATAAATATATTTATCGAAATAGCATATATAGATTTGTATGCAAAGCAATTGAAACACAAAATTGCGTAGAGACGCAATATCTTGCGTCTCATATTTAAAATACACCTATAAAATATAGAATACGCAATTTCAGACGCAAAATTTTGCGTCTCTACAGGAGAAATAAAAACAAGGAAAAGATTAATAAAATTTCTCTCCGTATGTCCGGAAATTTATTTTCACAGTCTGAAAGTTTATTTCCAGACGTCTAAAAATATTTTTTCAGACTCGGAAAATT
>JAJBTS010000115.1 GCA_020860885.1 Bacteroidales bacterium | reverse complement strand
TAGATACGCTCAATGATATCAACGACTTTATAACCTTCATATGCATTTGTTGTAATATCTTCTCCTTCCTTATTTTTCAGAACATTGATAACATTGCTGATAACATAATGATGATTTTGTGCCGAACCTTTATAATATCCATAATCATTGCCTGGATTCGTTGGAGGTAATTCAGGCATTTCATATCCTTTTATATGACAATATTCAACTTCATTCATGTATTGTCCTCCTATTTTTATAGTTCCATTTTCGGCAATGATCGTTACAGAACTTTCAAAGTTTTTATCATAAACTGAAGTAGAGTAATTAATATTACCTATTCCTCCCTTTACAAATTTAAAAGTAATCATACCTGAATCTTCAAAATCCGTTAATTGATAGTGATTGAAATCCTCGAAACATGAATGTATATCATAGATATCACCAAATAACCAATACATAAGATCAATAAAATGGGAAAATTGAGTGAACAATGTTCCTCCATCCAACTCTTTAGTACCATGCCAGGAATCTGGTTTATAATAACGTTCATCTCTGTTCCAGTAACAATTTACCTGTACAAGAAAAATTTTGCCTAAAATAGATGATTTTACTATATCTTTGATCCAAATACTGGGTGGAGAATAACGATTTTGCATAACGCAAAATACTTTTTTGTCCTTCTCTTCTGCCGTAAATAAAATCTGCTCGGCCTCTTTTGTATTTAGAGCCATAGGCTTCTCTATTACAACATGGTAATTTTTCTGCAAAGCTTTAACTGCCATCTGTGCATGCAAGCCATTCGGAGTACATATACTCAAAACATCAAAATCATAATCTTGCAATAAAGTATCAAAGTCCTGAGTAAATGAAACTTCATCCATATAACAAGAAGAAAGGTTTAATGTTTTTTCAGGTAAGATGTCACACACCGCAACTAACTCTGCTGCAGGATTTCTCCGTATCATTTCTATATGACGTTTTCCTATATGACCACAACCGACAACTGCAAAGCGGATCTTATCGGCTTCCATACATTTTTTCGTAATATTTTTGATAATCTCCTGAAGTTACTTCCTCTACCCAATCCTGATTTTCCAGATACCAACGAATGGTTTTAACAATTCCATCTTCAAATTTCGTCTCCGGAGACCAACCTAATTCCCGTGTAATTTTAGAAGGATCAATGGCATAGCGTTGATCGTGCCCTAAACGGTCTGATACATACGTAATCAATTCGTCACAAATCCATGAAAGATCACCTTCTTCTTTCTTTAATACTTTTCGGTATTCGGGTTTTTCTTTCATAAATCGGGAGATAGTTGAAATCGTTAATTTAACTATATCGATATTTTTTTTCTCATTATGTCCTCCTATGTTATAAACTTCTCCTTTTCTTCCCTTTAATAATACCATATCTATTGCTTTACAATGATCTTCGACATACAACCAGTCTCGGACATTACTTCCATCCCCATAGACAGGCAATTGTTTTCCTTCAAGTATATTTTTAATGATTAATGGTATTAATTTTTCAGGGAAATGATATGGCCCATAATTATTGGAGCAACGTGTGATATTAACAGGCATTTTATATGTTTCACCATAAGCCTTAACAATCAAATCGGCGCCTGTCTTGGATGCACTGTAAGGACTTCGCGGATCTAATGGTGTTTCTTCCGTAAAGTATCCGGTTTCTCCTAAGCTTCCATAAACTTCATCTGTAGAAACCTGTAAATACTTGACTCCTTCTTTATAAGTCGGATAGCCTTTATCATCTTTCCCTGTAGACCAGTGTTTTTTTGCAATATCCAATAAATTCTGCGTTCCTAAAATATTAGTTTCTAAAAATATTTGGGGATTTTCTATACTACGATCTACATGACTTTCTGCAGCAAAATTCACAACATAATCTATGGGGTATCTTTCAAAAATATCATTAACTATTTCAGGATCTTTAATATCCCCTTTAACAAAGATCAGACGAGGGTCTTCTAAATCCTCTTTAATGGTGCCCAGATTGCCTGCATAAGTCAGGTTATCCAAGACAATAATTTTAATATCGTTGTGTTTCTTCAATAGATACTTTACAAAATTTGCTCCTATAAAACCGGCACCACCTGTTACTAAGTAAACCATAAAAATTAGAAGTTAGAAATAAAATAGAAAGAACTTAACATTCATTATTCATTAATCAAAGACAAAATATATTGTCCGTAGGCTGTTTTATCCAATTTCCTGCCTAATTGCAGCAATTGGGAATCATCGATCCAGCCTTTTCTCCATGTAATTTCTTCAATACAAGATACATAAAAACCCTGTCTTTTCTGGATAGTCTCTACGAAATTCGCCGCTTCCAACAAACTATCGCAATTACCAGTATCCAACCAGGCAAATCCTCTTCCAAAAAGAGCAACATTCAATTTTCCTTCTTCCAGATAAGTACGGTTCAAATCTGTAATCTCATATTCCCCTCTTGCAGAAGGTTCCAATGATTTAGCCCGGCTTACAACTGTATTATCATAAAAGTACAAACCGGGTACTGCATAATTCGATTTAGGTTGAAGAGGTTTTTCTTCTATAGATAAAACTTTACCCGTTTCATCAAAATCCACTACTCCATACGCGCGCGGATCTTTTACGCAATATCCGAAAATGCAAGCTCCATCTTCATTCGACCGGGCTTTGTGAAGCATACTACTAAAGCCTTGTCCGTAAAATATATTATCACCTAAAATCAGACAAACCGAATCATTACCTATAAATTTTTCTCCTAAAACAAAAGCTTGAGCTAATCCATTAGGAACCTCTTGAATAATGTATTCAAATTTCATACCTAATTCTTCACCCGATCCTAACAACTGATTAAACATAGGTAAATCACGAGGTGTAGAAATAATCAATACCTCTTGTATTCCAGCCAGCATTAAGGTAGATAAAGGATAATAAATCATCGGTTTATCGTATACAGGCATAATCTGTTTAGATATGGATTTTGATAAAGGGAAAAGTCGAGTGGCACTTCCGCCAGCTAAAATGATTCCTTTCATAATCAGATTTCTTTGAAGGGTTTTCCCGATTTATCTTTTTCAGACAATATAACTTGTGAAGGATCTATTGCCCACGGAATATTTATATCTTTATCAAAACAATCAATCGTTCGTTCTGCCTCAGGAGCATACACGTTATCCACTTTGTATAAGAATAATGCATATTCGCTAAGAACCAGAAATCCATGAGCAAATCCCCTGGGAATAAAGAATTGCCTTTTATTCTCCTCCGATAATTCCACGATTTTATATTGTCCATAAGTTTTAGATTCTTTTCTGATATCTACCGCAACATCCAAAACTTTTCCTTTTATTACCCGCACCAATTTAGCCTGAGCTTTGTCTCCTTCCTGATAATGCAATCCTCTTAGAACTCCGCGGGAAGAAATTGATTCATTATCCTGTATAAAATTTACGACTCCTATCTGTTCATTAAAAGCTTCTTTTTTATAAGCTTCCATAAAATAGCCACGTGGGTCATTCAGAACTTTTGGTTCAATAATCCAAAGTCCTTCTAATTCAGTTTCAAGAAACCTCATATGTAATCAATTATTTCCTACAAAGTTAGTGAATATATAAATAAGATGCCAGAATTGTTAAAAGTTTCCGAATAAAAAACGAAAAAACCGCTGTTTTATTTGCTATAATGGAATAAATATAGTTACTTTGCACTCGCAAAAACAAAAGGTTCCTTGGCCGAGTGGCTAGGCACCGGTCTGCAAAACCGTCTACGGCGGTTCGAATCCGCCAGGAACCTCAAATGTATGTTTAAAGCCCTTGTAAGACAATAACTTACAGGGGCTTATTTTTTACGGGGACCAATCGGGGTCTCAGCTACCTGACACAAAATGATACAGCAAATTGCCTCACAAAGACACCTCTAAACCTCTCTTTATTAGTCGAATACCTTTTCTATCGAATAAATTCAGTAACTTCAATCCACTAACTTTCGTGTATTGGAACCCACACAAAACGGGTTCTGGATCGGGTACCAGCTATGTAAGTTTGCATATCTGCATCAGTCTAAAATATCTGGACTGAAAACCTTAGAGCATTGTCGGGTCTCAGATTAGGTTCCAGCCTCTCCAAAACATTAAAAACTTCCTTATCTACCGCATTCTGCGCACTCTCGCATTCTTTTCCCTAGATACCGTCACTAGTGGGCTAGAGAGCCGAAAAAGTGTGCGCATTTGTGCGAGTTGAGCGATTTACATACAGCAAAACAGCTAGTACTACCACACTCTTTACCCGATTCTACACTTTTATAAATGTCTCCAACTATCGTGATTGCTTAAATGTTAGTCAATTTGTGCGGTTGTGCGAAGTGTGCACTAATAATTGGTATCTCCCTCCCCCTTAATCCCCCTACTAGCAACCATCAGCTAATATCTCGTAATACCCTCAAATATGTACGAAGTGTTTAATTTGGTATCCCCGTTGGTACCCGAAAAAGAGGTATTCTCTAAATGTCTTTTCTAACATCAATTTTCTATATGCGTTTCGGGTCTATTTTGATCGCTAACTAAAAATTAACAGCCCTGCAAGTTATGCCCTTTGCACACTCTCCGCATGTTCGTACAGTTTAACCACTTCCCCCGGAATTTCAGTATTTGGCGACACCCTTAACCTAGCAAAATCATGCGATACGTGCATTCTTCATTTTGGGTAGCCTAACAAAATCGCTCACTTCGCACAGATTTGCACACTTTCAAAACCCTCTAAGTCCCTATCTACGACATTTTCTAGAAAAGAGTGCAAGAGTGCATACAGCGCATCAAATAATTAGTAATTCCTGACGAAGCTGTCATAGCTTGACTAAAGGCTGCAAAAAAATTTCCTTTATTTCAAATTATTTGCCAGCAAAGAAAATTCACACCTGACGCTAATGTTTGATTATCCTTTCGGTCAATTCCTTCCAATATTTAAGGTACACAAAATTCTGACTACTTGTCATATACGATCAAAAATGGAGTAATGCTTGAAAAGGATTGATTATGAATGAAAAACAGAATAAATCGCCTCCTGTAGTTAAGGATTCTCGGGAATTGTTGGAGGGAAAAAGTCAGCAACGGAGCATTCGAACTCTTTTGCTATTTGATAAATCTGATAAACGCTGTATTTGGTTTCATGGTTCGGACTTTCGACCTGTCCGATAAACCCGACAGAGCAATGCAAAAACTCAGTCATCCCTCGTTGAGAGAAGCCTTTCTCCTTTCGCATTTCCCGAATCCTATTAATTACGAACTTATCAATATCGGTTTTCATAAAACACTTGTAAATACATGATAAATTAACAAAAAGATTATATCTTTGCGCTTAGTATCACTAAGCTATCATGTAATAATGAGCTGATATAAAAACGAATAAGGAATATAACATATAATTAAACAACAGAGAATAATGAAGAAATTAAATTTTCCAAAGCTGTTCCTTTGGTGTGAATTTGAACTCAATTTTTCGGCTTTATTTGCCACGAATTAAAATTTGTGGCATGACAAGCCGTCTACTGGTCTCTAAAAATCAATGTCCAATAAATAGCCGCACCACTATGCCAAGAAAAAGGGGGAAAACAAATTTACTTTAAGGTTTCATTTTCTAGGTGCCGTGAATGGGAATGTAGAGAATTTGAGGTAAATGTTAAAAATATAAGATGCCAATGTGGCGGCTTGTAAAGATTTTTAAAGTGTTTATTCTGTCAGAAACAGGGAAGTCCTCAAACTGACAGAATGGCATTTGTTTGCCATGTTAGAAGTTTTATTCTATCAGTTTTTATGCCTATAATTGAGTATTGAAT
>JAJBTS010000146.1 GCA_020860885.1 Bacteroidales bacterium | reverse complement strand
AGGTATATTTACCTGAAACCCTTCTTTTTCTAGTTTTTCAAATATTTTTTGATAATGTAAGATATTGCTCATATGAATGTTTTGCTACCTAAGAATACGGTTTTTAATCCGCTGATAATTAATAACTGTTTACTGTTTACTGTTCACTGCTTACTGTTTACTGTTTTGGGTTTTGTGCCGAAATCTCAGATAAAACAGGACGCCAGCGGTGGTAAGTCCGAAAGGAAATGCCATCCAGACGCCTACAGTACCGAGATTCATTACGAACCCGAAAAAGTAACCCAACGGCAGGGAAACGATAAAATAAGCGACGAAAGCCATGGCCATCATGGTTTTCACATCCGAAATTCCCCGTAAGGCATTGGCGAAAGTAATCTGGAGTCCGTCTCCGAATTGATAAAAGATGAAAGGAATGATGAGTCCGGCAACGGTTGCGCTGACTGCTTCGCTGTCTGTAAATAACCCTCCGAGGGAATTCCTCAGGAGAAATAAAGGGATGGAAACCAATACGGACATCACCATAATAATATGAAAACCGGCATAGGCCGAGCGCCGGATATTGGGATAGTCTTCCTGCCCTTTGAAATAGCTTGCCCGGATGGCCACGGCCGACCCCATACCGTAATACATCATAAAACCGATCTGTGATATGGATAGCATGACCTGGTGGGATGCCAGGGCAATCGTTCCCAGCCATCCGATCATAATCGCACTTAGGCTGAATGAGGCTGTTTCCATTCCCATCTGCAAAGCTATGGGCCACCCCAGACTATTGAGTCTCATAAAATCGGGTTTGTTAAAGCCGGACTTCCTGAAACCTTCTACATAGGGACGGTAGCGTTTTGCTTTGAAGAAGAGGACCATAAATACAATAAATACCAGTATCCGGGAGAATAGAGTGCTTAATCCTGCGCCTAAAATTCCCATTTCCGGAAAGCCTAGCTTGCCGTATATTAAAACGTAGTTCCCGATAATATTGAGGAGATTTCCGCCTATGAGTATCCACATGGATGTTCTTGTATCCGTAATTCCATCCGCAAATTGCCGGAGGGCATTGAAGAGAAGAACAAAAACGAGAGATAGAAGTAAAACCAGGAAATAGGGTTTCATCAGCGGAATGAGTTCCGACGGTTGGTTGAGCCTCCCGATATTTAGATAAAGAAGCCACATGATGCCTGTAAGCAGTATTCCCAGCAGGAAGTTAGCCAGTAAACTGTTTTTAAGTACCCGTCCTATGGCGAATGAATCGTGTTTCCCGAAAAGCGCTCCCACGATAGGAGTCAACCCATAAGAAAAACCGGTGCTGAAAATAATTGCCAGGTTAAACATATTATTGATAAAAGAGGCGGCGCTTAATTCATCGGTACTGTGATGGCCGATCATGAGAGTATCGGCAAAAGCCATAACGATCTGTCCCAATTGTCCGATAACAATCGGAATGCCCAGATAGAGTAGTGTACGGTAGTGACTTTTATACGTAGTAAAAAAAACGATTTATCTGCATAGAAATAAAGAGAGTCTCCAAAAAGTTAAAATTTTGATTGCTTGCTCCAGCCCTTTCAACTCCTGAATCCCCTAAAGTAAGACGACTCATTGAAATCAGCCTTCCAGTTTATGGGGATGGGGATTCAGGGTATCTAGAGGCAAAAACCTTTTTGGAGGTTATCCGTTGCAAAAGTAACAATATGTTCGCAAATAGCAAAACAGTAAGCAGTAAACAGTCACCAGTGAACAGTAAATCATCCCTACCCTTTAAAGGATTTAGAGGTTAACTGGAAAAAGTTGCATGAACAGCGGAATTGCTGTCAAAATTCCCCGGCATGATAAAAATTAGTGCTGCAAATTCCCCGCAAAGAGGAGGGAAAACTAGCCGGAATGACTATATTTGCAGAGTCCGAAAGGAAATACTATCCTATAAATAAAGCACTCCCGCCGGGGTGTAGTCCTGTAAATCAGGTAGGAAATACTTTCAAAATATCCTGTTAAAACAGAAATTTATCTTTCTCTAATTTAAGGGGAAGAAGGAGTTTTATATTCGGGCTATGTTATAAATAGGGAAATATGAAATACAAAGAGAGAATAAATTATATACGTAAAGCGGGGGGCGTTTCTTCCAAACGGGATTTGCACTGTCCTCATTGCGGAAAATTCGTAGCCCGTGTTTCGGAAGATGCCCGGTCGGGAAGTATCTTCCCCTTTTGCAAAAGCTGCAAAGCGGAAGTGGAGATCCCTCTGTCCGATTAGAGATTACAAAAAAATAAAGTAAGAGAGCCGGAGTTATACAACAGTATATTGAGAGCCATTGATTTCGTAAAGATGCGGGAAATCAATGGCTCTTTTTTATAAACAATAATTGAAGGATTATAAAATAAAACGGGAACTCCCGGTGGAGTTCACAAATCAAATTACAAACAAATTAAAAAAGGAATAATTATGAGCGTAAATGTAAGTTCGATCCGAACAGGACAAGAAAAATGGTGGAGAGAAAACATATTTCCTAACGGAGATTTTTCGAATACAACCATACAGTATGCCAACAGTTGGAATGAAGTAGCAGATCCGGGCCCTAACAGGCTTTTCTATCATCCGCAGATTAATGAGGATTTTCCTGTTATCGGTCAATATATGCTGTGGCAAAACAAACCGACTACCGGGCCGATCAATACTTATATTAATTTTGGTAAAATTGCTGTAGAACCCTTAACGACCTATACTCTTTCGTGGTGGGAACGCCATATCGGAGGAGGACAAATGTCGAACAGCAGGATAGATCAATATGTGGGTATTACCAGAGTATCGACTTTTCCTGTTGAATATGCTTTGCGGTTCGGAGAGTTTTATAAGGTTTCTTTCACTTTTAAAACAACAAATGCTACAGAATTATATATTGCAGTGATTCTGGGAACCAAACGCCCGGCTGCTCTTCATTGCCATACTGCCTACGACGGTGTCTACCTCTGTAAAGGAACCGATACTCCTTATCACTGGACTCCCAAATTATCGGAAATTAATACGCTGGACGATTATATCTACTGGAAGAATCTGGATACTCAAAATAAGATGTATCACGATTTGGAAGAGCTGATGAATCTGAGGGCTTACAGAACCCTTGAAAGTAGTCAGAATTTAGGGATTTATAAGAACTCAGACGTAATCTCTTCAACTTCTACCTATAAAACGGTTAGGATATACAACGACAACGTAATTAATTTTTAAGAAGAATTATGAAATATCGGATAGATAAGAAAACGGGAATCCCTTTCTCTTCGGGCCTACGTGGCGCAATGTTCCGGGATCTGGTGTTTGATGAACCTTATAAAGATCCGGATACGGGTGTTCTCGGGCATTTCGGAAGTATGAAGACCGGCAGGGAAGATCTTTCGGATCTGAAATCGTGGGGAGCCAATTTTATACGATGGCGCATCAACCCCATGTATACGAGATGCAACACTCCGGGAAGATCGCTGGAATGGGTGCGGAGCCGGTTGCCTGAATTGAAAAAAACATTGGATTTTTGCAGCCAGAATAATATGAAGGTGGTGGTAGCTCTTATGGCTATGCCCGGATGGAATTACGAAGATCCCAACCGTCCGGGAGTATTCACCAGTGAAGCGAAAATGTTTTACGACCTGAGCTGGTACAACGAATTTCTTGAGGTCTGGAGAGCTATAGCCAGCTATCCGGGTGTTACTAATCATCCGGCACTGTATGCTTACGATGTAATCAATGAACCGGTCTTTACGAACCGGAATAATCAGGGCGTTAAAAATTGGGAAGATGTATACCACGATGCCGGGAGAATCATAAGGTTATACGATCAGGATACTCCCATTGCTATTGAACCGAACATCTCTGAAAATAGCTTCAGTAGTTTGGTCCCATTTTCAAATATCGGGAAGACAGTTTATTCTTTTCATTTTTATTCTCCGCATTCTTTTACGCATCAGGGGTTGTACGGAAGTGCTGAGGGTATTGTATATCCCGGAATGATTAATGGATATTATTACGACAAAGAAATATTGAGGGATATGATGAGGCCCGTCTTCCAGTGGCAGGAAAGATACCCGGAACATAAGATATTTGTCGGGGAATTCAGTGCGATCCGCTTTGCAACAGGTGCCGCACGGTATATCGAAGATTGTATATCCCTTTTTGAGGAATACGGATGGGACTGGTGTTACCATGCTTTCCGGGAATGGCCCGGCTGGAGTGTGGAACATTCCGGTGCATTTAATGATACCAATAATATCATTTGGTTGGATAATACGGACCGTAAGGAAGTATTGCTCAAGTATTATAAATTAAACGAAGGCGTTAGATCCGCATGGATCGAAAAAGTGTAGGAACAGGCGAAAAGAGGAAGGTAGGGGAAGCATACCATTTCCCTACCTGTTTTTCAGCTACTATCAAAAATAAAGGAACTATAAAATTAATCGATTAAAGAAAAATAATAGAATATATGGCTCAGTGGGTTGAGATAGTATCACAAATACTAGGAGCAGGGGGCGTTTTGGGTTTTGTCTCCTGGATTCTCTTTTTCAAAGAATCCAAAAGGCTGAAAGCTGCCGAAGCATCCAAAGACGAATTAGCTAATTTGAACACAACATTGGAAAGTTTACAAAAGCAAGTAGAGTTCCAGGGGAAGCAGATCGACCGTCTGCACGAAGAACTGGAAGAGGAGAGGAGGTTAAGGGTCTTGTCTTACCGCGAGATCAACGAGCTCCAGAAGAAATACAACCTGAAAAAGCTGGCAATCAACAGTGCATTCTCATGCAATGCCCAACAGAATTGCCCGGTTTTGATCAAGTTGAAAGAAATTGAAGAGAATTATTTAAAGATGAACGACAATGAAATTAACACTTAAAAGAATCGCCCGTAAACCGGGTTATACCATCGGGAAATTATTTGTCGATGGCAGGTATTTCTGCGATACTTTGGAAGATGAGGATCGCGGATTGGATCAGAATATGTCGCTGGAAGAGATACGGTCTATCAAAGTAATGCACAAAACGGCCATTCCTACCGGGACCTATAAAGTTATTGTAAATATGTCGCCCAGTAAGAGGAGGCTGCTTCCCCGGTTGCAGAATGTTCCGGGTTTTTCCGGGATACTTATTCACAGGGGGAATACGGCAGACGACTCTTCCGGATGTATCCTGGTAGGCGAAAACAAAGCCGTAGGAAAGGTGCTCAATTCCACAAAATACGAACTTGAGCTTACGGAGATAATACAGAAATCTGGAAATACAATCATTGAAATTATATGAAATCAACTGTCTTCTTTATACTGGTGTTTATCGTTTTTTTTCTTCTGGGTTGTAAGACAAAGGTTCAATATGTCCCTGTGGAAAGCGTGCGTGTGGAATATAAAGACAATTACCTGCGGGATTCCATCTTTATGTATGATTCCATTCATATAAAAGAAAAAGGAGATACGGTTTTTATGGAGAAACTGCGGTATATCTATAAAGATAAACTTATCCGCGATTCGGTATTTATCTGCGATTCTATTGCAGTTCCTTACGAAGTGGAAAAAATAGTAAGGGAGAAATATGTTTCTTCTTTCCAGAGTTTCCAGATATGGTGCGGAAGAATTCTGCTCTTAGCCCTGGTCGTGTATTTTGGAATCCGGTTCGTAAGGAAAAGAATATAAGGAATAGGAGGTGAATTATTTTCTCAGCATCTTTCCCACAAAAGAATAACATCTCCTGAATAACATCCTTACAAACAAAAAATTATTTCGTGTAGAGAGATTAACAATACATACAAAACATACAATCGTACTAATAATTAAAAATAAAAACATGCAGAATGTGTAAAGATAAATTTTAACAATAGTGAAAGCCGAACGCATATCCAGGTTTGATTAAGCTATGCATAAGAGAATCCTAAA